>CAXUBN010000339.1:0-3014 GCA_964249255.1 uncultured Acetobacteraceae bacterium
CGCCGGCACCGCCTTCTGGAACATCCTCTGGGAGGAAGCCGCCGCCCAGGGCCACGACCACGACACCGAGCACGATAAGGACGATCCGGCGCATGGGAACCCCGCTGTGAACACCGCCGGACCGGGCCTGGCGCGGGCCGGGTCCGGCTCGCCCCGGTCGATCCGAGCCGATTGATAAGGCTGCCGTTTTCGATGCACAAGCCGCCACCGGCGTGTTGCGCACGGCGCGGCGGCGGCATGGTCGCGGCACCGCCGCCGTGATAGCGTCAGGCGATGTCACGCCCTTCCGCGGTGCGGCCGCATCACCAGGCCGCGTTGCCGCCCCCTGACCGTTCGATCGTGCTGGTCGGGTTGATGGGGGCGGGCAAGACCACGATCGGCCGCCGCCTCGCCGCTCGCCTCGGCATCCCGTTCCGCGATGCCGATGCCGAGGTCGAGCGGGCGGCCGGCATCACGATCTCCGAGCTGTTCGCCCGCTACGGCGAGGCCGAGTTCCGCCGCGGGGAGCAGGGGGTGATCCGCCGCCTCCTGTCCGGGGGGCCCGTGGTGCTGGCGACCGGTGGCGGCGCCTTCATGGATCCCCTGACCCGCGCCGTCGTGCGCGGGACCGCGACCTCGGTGTGGCTGCGCTGCCCGCTGGACGTGCTGGTGCGACGGGTCGGCAACCGGGCGCACCGGCCACTGCTGCAGGACGGCCGGCCGACGCACGAGGTGCTGGCGGGGCTGATCGCGCGGCGCCATCCTGTCTACGCGGAGGCCGACCTGGTGGTGGATTGCGACGACGACGGCGTGGAGCACACGGCCGGGGCGGTGCTGGCCGCGCTCGTCGCCCACGTGCCGCCGCATCGGCTGCCGGTCAGCCTCGCCAGCGCCCGCTACGACGTGGTGATCGGCAGCGGCCTGCTCGCCCGGGCAGGCGCGCTGCTGGCGCCGGTGCTGCCGCAGCGCCGCGTCGTGGTCGTCACCGACGAGACTGTGGCAGCACTTCACCTGCCGACCCTGATGGCCTCGCTGTCGGAGACCGGCATCGCCGCCGACGGCATCGTCGTGGCACCCGGCGAGGCGTCGAAGGGCCTGGACACGTTCAGGATGGTGACCGACCGGATGCTGGCGCTCGGCGTCGAGCGGCGCACGACCGTGATCGCGCTGGGTGGCGGCGTGATCGGCGACCTGGCCGGCTTTGCCGCCGCCACGGTGCTGCGCGGCCTGCCGTTCGTGCAGGTGCCGACCACGCTGCTGGCCCAGGTCGACTCCAGCGTGGGCGGCAAGACAGGCATCAACACCGCGGCCGGCAAGAACCTGCTGGGCGCGTTCCACCAGCCGATCGCCGTTCTGGCCGACATCGGCGTGCTGGCCACGCTGCCGCCGCGCGAGCTGCGCGCGGGCTATGCCGAGATCGTCAAGGCCGGCCTGATCGGCGATCCGGAGCTGTTCGGCTGGTGCGAGGAGAACGGCGCCGCGCTGCTTGCCGGCGATGCCGTGCTGCTGGCGGAGGCGGTGCGGCGCGCCTGCGCCTTCAAGGCCGCGGTGGTGGGCGACGACGAGCGGGAGGAAAGGAACGAGGACGGGCGCGCCCTGCTCAACCTTGGCCACACCTTTGCCCACGCGCTGGAGGCCGAGGCCGGGTATGACGGCAGCCTGCTGCATGGCGAGGCGGTTGCGATCGGTCTGGCGCTCGCCCTGCGGCTGTCGGTCCGGCTCGGGCTGTGCCCGGCGGCCGATTCGGCGCGGCTCGAGCGCCACCTGCGCGCGGTCGGCCTGATGACCATGCCATCCGGCCGCGGCCACGCGATTCCGGTCCCGGCACTGCTGACGCACATGCGCCGCGACAAGAAGATGCGCGACGGCCGCCTCGCCTTCGTGCTCGTCCGCGGCGTCGGCCGTGCCTTCACCAGCCGCGACGTGGTTGCGGAGGACGTGCAGGCGGTGCTGGAGGGTTGCCGCGACATGATGGCGGATCTGCAACCAAACCTGTCAGATTCGTAACAAATCCGCCACAGGCGCTCACGGCTTCGTGTATCCGTTCGACGCAACTCATCGCGAAAACGAGATCACGGCGCCATCAACACGTTGCAAACCACTTTGTTTGATGCCCGAACTGAACTGTTGCATCGTGGCCACGGTCACCGCAACGAATGGTGCGGAGCGGTATTGGCACCCTCTCCACGGGCAACCGAAGGAACTATAGGGAGGTTACGCATCCCGACGAGCCTGTGCCGCCGATGGTTGGTGGCCGGACCACGGATCCTAGAAGGACGAGACAATGCGTCTGCGCACGGCACTACTTGCAACGACCCTGCTGGCGGCGAGCTCCGCCGCAGCCATGGCCCAGGCGATCACCGGCCCCTACGTGAGCCTGGGCGCCGGTTACAACCTCCGCCAGGACCAGGGCGTGCACTACAGCCCGACCACGAACGCGGCGGGCAACAACTCGTCGCAGACGCTGACCGGCTCCAAGTCGACGTTCCGCTTCGGCGATGGCTTCAACGGCGAGGGCTCGGTGGGCTACGGCCTCGGCAACGGCCTGCGCGCCGAGTTCGAGGGCGCCTACTACTACAACAACGTCAACCACCGCCGCCTGACCTCGGTGCCCGGCATCACCAGCGGCCATGCCGAGAGCTACGGCGGCCTCGTCAACGTCCTCTACGACGTCGACCTGAACAAGTATGGCATCGCCTCGCCGGTGACCCCGTATGTCGGCCTCGGCGCCGGCTACATGTGGAACCACCTGTCGCCGTTCACGACGAGCTACAGCAACGGCAACATCGACCGCACCGGCGGCACCAACGGGTCGTTCGCCTACCAGGGCATCGTCGGCGTCGCCTACGACATCGCGCCGGTCCCGGGCCTGGCGCTCACCGCGGAGTACCGCTTCCTCGGCCTGCTCGACCAGGACTCCTACCAGTCGACGTCGTTCAACCCGAGCGGCATCCACAAGGGCAATGCCGACTTCAACGACCAGTTCAACCACAGCTTCATGCTGGGCGTTCGCTACGCCTTCAACACCGCACCCC
>CAXUBN010000340.1:0-1028 GCA_964249255.1 uncultured Acetobacteraceae bacterium
CGTGCGCGGCCCCTGGGCGATAGCGTTGCGCGCGCTGCTGCGCATGCCGAGCGCGGTGGCCTCGCTGCTGGTGCTGGCGCTGCTGGTGGCGGCCAGCCTGGCCGCCCCCCTCTATGCCGACCGCATCGCCCACACCGACCCGTTCGCCCCCGACGTCGCCGGCACCGTCACGGTCCGCGGCGTCGAGGTGGCGGTGATGCAGCCCAACGCCAACCGGCTGCATCTGGGCCTGACCCCGATCGGCCCCACCTGGCACGCCGACGCCGACCTGCTCGGTGCCGACGATCAGGGCCGCGACGTGGCCGCCCGCCTGCTCTACGGCGGCCGCAGCTCGCTGCTGATCTCGGCCGCCGCCGCCATCCTGTGCATCGCCATGGCCGCCGCCGTCGGCATCTGCGCCGGCTTCTTCGGCGGCCTGGTGGACGTGCTGCTGTCGCGGCTGATGGACATCATGTGGGCGATCCCGGTCTACCTGTTCGCGATCTCGCTCTCCATCGTCACCGTGAGCCAGGGGCTGCGCCTGGGCCCGATCACGATCCGCTCCGACAGCCTGATCCTGCCGATCGCCATCATCGCGCTGGTCTACGTGCCCTACGCCGCGCGCCCGATCCGCGGCCGCGTGCTGACCCTGCGCCACGCCGAGTTCGTTCTGGCCGCGCGCGGCCTGGGCGTGCCCCGCCGCCGCATCCTGGTGCGCGACATTCTGCCCAACGTCAGCACCACCCTGATCGTGCTGGCGCCGCTGGTGATGGCGCTGGCGCTGCTGGCCGAGAGCGCGTTGTCGTTCCTGTCGATCGGCGTGCAGGCCCCGGCGGCCAGCTGGGGCACGATCATCCAGGACGGGCAGGGCCTGATCTACACCCGCCCGATGGTGGCCATCGCCCCCGGCCTCGCCATCGTGGTCACCGTGCTGGCGCTGAACATCCTGGGCGACGCCCTGCGCGACGCGCTCGACGTGCGCGAAACCAGCCGGAGGCGCCAGTGAGAAGGGGCGGGGGCCCCCCCCCGGGCCCGGCCCCCCGCGCCCC
>CAXUBN010000340.1:1038-2994 GCA_964249255.1 uncultured Acetobacteraceae bacterium
GCCAGAGGCGCAGCCTCTGGACTCCGATCCTCAAGAAATGGGTTCCAAGGGCCTATGGCCCTTGGCGGGTCCAGGGCAGCGCCCTGGCCTTCTCCCTGATGCTGTTCGCCCTCCTGCGCCGCCTGGGCCAGACCGCCACGGTTCTGCTCGGCATCAGCGTGCTGGTGTTCCTGGTGTTCTTCGCCACCCCCGGCTCCGACCCTACCGCGCGCATCGCCGGCCGCAATGCCGGTCCCGAAACGATGGCGGCCGTGCGGCACGAGTACGGCTTCGACCGGCCGGTGCCGGTGCAGTACGTCCGCATGATGGAGCGCCTGTTCGTCACCCGAGACCTCGCCTCGTTCGTGGACCACGGCGAGCTGGTGGTGCCGGAGGTGATCGGCGCGGCGCCGGTGACGCTGTCGCTGGTGGGCGGGGCCGCGGTGATCTGGGTGGTGGCGTCGGTCCTGATGGGCACGCTGGCCGCGGCCTTGCGTGACACGGTGGTCGACCGCGGCCTGATGATGCTGGGGCTGGTCGGCATCTCCATGCCGGTGTTCTGGCTGGGCGAGGTGGCCAACCTCGTCACCCAGAGCCGCTACCACCACACCTGGGCGTTCTCCTGGGTGCCGGGCCTCGGCTACGCGCCGCTGACCGAGGGCCCGTTGGCGTGGTTCACCCACCTCCTGATCCCGTGGTGCGTGCTGGCGGTGCTGTTCATCGGCATCTATGGCCGGGTGCTGCGCGCCGATCTGGTGTCGGCCTATGGCGAGGACTTCATGCGCACCGCCCGCGCCAAGGGCCTGTCCGACGCGCGCGTGCTGCTGCGGCACGGCCTGCGCACCTCGCTGGTCACCTTCGTGTCGCTGTTCGGGCTCGACTTCGCGCAGCTGGTCGGCGGCGGCGCGCTGCTGACCGAGGTGGTGTTCGGGCTGCAGGGCGTCGGCCGGCTCACCTACCAGGGCCTGATCAACCTCGACCTGCCGTTGATCATGGCGACCGTCATGTATTCGGCCGTGTTCGTGGTGCTGGCCAATGCGGTGGTCGACCTCGTCTACCTGCTACTGGATCCCCGGGTGCGCGATGCACGCTAGGGGTCGTGCGGGGATGGGCCATGCCGGCATGGTCGCCCCGTTCGCGTCCTGGACCGATGCGCCTGGCCTGCGGCATGACCCCTGATACCCCGCTCCTGGAGGTGCGCGACCTCACGGTGGCGCTCCCGTCCGGGCGCGGGAGCTGGACCCGCATCGTCGAGGACGTGTCGTTCTCGCTCGGCGCCGGCGAGATCCTGGGGCTGGTGGGGGAGTCCGGCTCGGGCAAGAGTATGACGGCGCTCGCCCTGATGGGTCTGGTGGACGCGCCCGGCGCCCGCATCACCGGCTCGGCGCGCTACCGCGGCACCGAGCTGGTTGGCCTGCATCGCCGGCGCATGCGGGCGCTGCGCGGCGCCGAGATCGCCATGATCTTCCAGGACCCGATGACGGCGCTGACCCCGGTCTACACGATCGGCTGGCAGATCGACGAGCAGATCCGCGCGCATCGCCCGCTCAGCCGCGCCGGCGCCCGCGCCCGCACCGTGCAGCTGCTGGGCGAGATGGGCGTGCCGGACCCCGAGCGCGCCGCCGACCGCTACCCGCACCAGCTGTCCGGCGGCCTGCGCCAGCGGGCGATGATCGCCATGGCGCTGTCCTGCGACCCGTCGCTGCTGATCGCCGACGAGCCCACCACCGCGCTCGACGTGACGGTGCAGGCGCAGATCCTCGACCTGCTGCGCCGGCTGCGCCGCGACCACGGCTCGGCCGTGCTGCTGATCACCCACGACATGGGCGTGGTGGCCGAGACCTGCGACCGCATGGTGGTGCTCTACGCCGGCAACGTCGCCGAGCGCGGCCCGACGGCGGCCTTGTTCGCGCAACCGGCGCACCCCTACACCGCCGGCCTGCTGGACAGCATCCCGCCGCTGCACGGGCCCAGGCC
>CAXUBN010000341.1:0-2991 GCA_964249255.1 uncultured Acetobacteraceae bacterium
CCTCCGACCCGTCGGTGCGCAGGATGCTGGGCGACCTCGCCGCCGCCGAGGACGCGCACGAGCAGGCGGCCGGCGCCATCGAGCTGCGCCGGCTGCCGGCCAGCACGCGCGAGCGCGAGGACGACGACGCCCGCCGCCGCTTCGTGCTGCAGGTGGTGCAGCCGGGCCTGGTCGGGCTGATGGACGGCTCGGTCTCGACGCTGGCGCCGGTGTTCGCCGCCGCGTTCGCCACCCACCTGCCGTGGAACGCGTTCCTGGTCGGGCTCGCCGCCTCGGTGGGTGCGGGCATTTCCATGGGCTTCGCCGAGGGGCTGTCGGACGACGGCAAGCTGTCCGGCCGGGGCGCGCCGCTGCTGCGTGGGCTGATCTGCGGGCTGATGACCACGCTGGGCGGCATCGGCCACACCCTGCCGTTCCTGATCCCCCGCTTCGGCACGGCCCTCGCGGTGGCGCTGGTGGTGGTGGTGGTCGAGCTGGCGGCCATCTCCTGGATCCGCTGGCGCTACCAGGACACGCCGTTCTGGTCGGCCGCGGTGCAGATCCTGTGCGGCGGCGGGCTGGTGTTCGCCGCCGGCGTGCTGATCGGCCTGGCCTGATGCGCCGCTTCCGTTTGATCGGTGCACTGGCTCCCGCGCGGCCCCGGCCGCGGGCGGACCCGCCCCGGCCGCGCCCCGCCGGGGCGCACCCGGCGCGTGGCCGGGGGGTGGGGCTGGCGACGGCGGCGGCGCTGACGCCGGCCGATCGCGGCTGGATCGCGCGCGTCCAGGACGCGTTGAACGGCATCACCACGCTGAAGGGCCGGTTCCGGCAGACGGCACCGGACGGCCTCGTCACCGCCGGCACCGTATGGCTCGACCGGCCCGGCCGGATGCGCTTCGAGTACGACAAGCCGAGCCCGCTGCTGCTGGTCGCCGGCGGCGGCCGGCTGGTGTTCAGCGACAGCGCGCTGAAGCAGACCACCGAGATCCCGTTGGAGAAGACCCCGCTCGGTCTTCTGCTGCGCCCGAACCTGTCGCTGTCCAACGATGTGACGGTGACCGGCTTCGACCATTCCGACGCCCTGCTGCGGGTGACACTGGTGCGCACCGCCACCCCGTCGGAGGGCAGCCTGACCCTGCTGCTGACGGACAGCCCCCTGGCACTGCGCGGCTGGAGCGTGGTGGACGCGCAGGGGCGCATCACACGGATCGAGCTGTCGGACCTGTCGAGCGGCGGCGAGTTCGCGGCCGGGTTGTTCGATACGGCCGTCCCGAACTAGGGGAGGCCAGGGCGTCGTGCGGAGCACGCTGTCGCGTGACGTCCTGGACCCGCCAAGGACCACGGGCCCTTGGAACCCAATCTTAGGATTGGAGTCCAGAGGCTCCGCCTCTGGCGGGGTCCAGGGGCAGGGCCCCTGGCCTTTCCTGCAACCCCATCCGCGCCGCGCCGTTGTCCGTGGTCTGGGAAGGAGACAAGCATGGACAAGGATCGCCCCGAGGGTGTCGCCCATCAGATCAAGGGGGCCGTGAAGGAAGCGACTGGCAAGGTCACCGGCAACGAGGGTCTCGAGGCCGAGGGCACGCTGGAGCGGACCGGCGGCAAGGTTCAGGAAGGTATCGGCAAGGGCAAGGATGCTCTGCGCGACGTCACTGGACGCTAGGCGAGGCGTGTCGGCCCGGTTCCGCGGCGATCCGGGCCGGCGCTGATGTTCCAGACCGCGCTATGCGGCGCCGACATCTTCACTGGCGACGCCACCCTGGTCGGGCATGCGCTGCTGCTGGATGGCACGCAGATCGTGGGCATGGCGCCGCTGCAGTCCCTGCCACGCGATGCCCGCATGCAGAGGCTCGACGGGCTCCTGGCGCCGGGTTTCGTCGATCTCCAGGTGAATGGCGGCGGCGGCGCGCTGTTCAATGCCGATCCCAGCCTGGACACGCTGGTCGCCATCGCAGAGGCGCACGCGCCGTTTGGCACCACGGCACTGCTGCCGACATTCATCACCGACCATCGCATCGGCATGCGAGCCGCGATTGACGCGATCCGGGCGGCATTGGCCGCGGGCACCCCGGGTATCGCCGGGCTCCACCTTGAGGGTCCGTTCATCGCCCCCGCACGGTGCGGTGCGCACGATCCCGCCCTGATTCGGCCGATGGACGAGGACGACCTGACGCTGATCCTGGACAGCGGCATCGAGCGCCTGCTGCTCACGGTGGCTCCCGAGGTGGTCGGGCCGGCGCAGGTCGAGCGGCTGGTGCAGGGCGGCGTGGTGGTCAGCCTGGGACACAGCGACGCCGATGCCGACACGGTGGAGGCGGCCATTGATGCCGGCGCCACCGGCGTCACGCACCTGTTCAACGCGATGTCGCCGATGGCGGCGCGTGCGCCCGGCATGGTCGGCATCGCGCTGTCGCGCGGCGAGATCTGGGCGGGGCTGATCGCCGACGGACACCATGTCGATCCGGTGGTGATGCGCGTGGCGCTGGCCGCGAAGCAGGGGCCGGGCCGGCTGCTGCTGGTGAGCGACGCCATGCCGCTGGCCGGCTCGGACGACGACTCCTTCCTGCTCAACGGCCGGCGCGTCACGCGTGGCGCGGACGGCCGGCTGACCCTGCCGGACGGCACCCTGGCCGGATCGGACCTGACCATGGACCGGGCCGTCGAGCACGCGATCACCGCGCTGGGTCAGCCCTCCGAGGAAGCGCTGCGCATGGGAAGCCTGTATCCCGCCCGCTTCATGCGGATGGAGCGCACGCACGGGCGCCTGGAAGCCGGCCGCGTCGCCGACCTGGTACTGCTGGACAGCGCCGCGGGTGGACTTCGCTGCTGGCGCGGCGGGGTGGAATGGCCTCAATCGCCGTCGGCATCGTCGGCCGGTGCGGCGGGCCCGACGGCGATCGGCAGCCTCCCCTCCGCCGCCAGCTCCATCGCCCGCGCATAGACCAGCCGCCGCGGCAGGTGCACGGCGCCGGCCACCAGGGTCGCCGCATCCTTCACCGAGTGGCCGGCCAGGGC
>CAXUBN010000342.1:0-2987 GCA_964249255.1 uncultured Acetobacteraceae bacterium
AGCCACCGCCGACATGCCGGCACGCTGGATGTCCCATTCGAATGGCGCGCCGAGGGCGTCGAGCACGGCGACGACGGAATCCACGATCTCCGGGCCGATGCCGTCGCCGGGAATCAGGGTCGCGGGGATCTTCTCGTCGGCCATCGGCTGGTTCCCTGTTGCTCCGCCTAGCCCAGCGCCGCGCAGGCACGGGTCAGCCACGCCAGCGCCGGGCCTGGCAGCCCCGGTCCGATCTCTCGGAGCACGCGGGCGTGGTAGGCGTCAATCCAGTTCCGCTCCATCGCCGTCAGCAGTGCCGGATCGATCAGCCGGCGGTCGTATGGCGCCAGCGTGAGGGTCTCGAACTCGAGAAAGGGGGTGCTGCCGGACACCGCCGCCTCGCGCGCCAGCAGCAGGTTCTCGATCCGCATCCCATAGGCGCCGGGCAGGTAGAAGCCGGGCTCGTCCGACAGGATCATGCCGGCCTCGATCGGCCCCGGCGCCGGCACCGGCGCGATCCGGCACGGCCCCTCGTGCACCGACAGGAAGCTGCCGACGCCGTGCCCGGTGCCATGGTCGTAGTCGAGGCCGGCCTGCCACAGCGGCAGGCGCGCCAGCGCGTCGAGGCGGTGGCCCTGCACACCGGCCGGAAAACGGGCGCAGGCCAGGGCGACGTGGCCCTGCAGCACCCGCGTCGCCTGGTCGCGGATCGCGTCCGGAACCAGGCCCGGACCGCTCCAAACGGTGCGGGTGATGTCGGTGGTGCCGCTCGGATACTGGCCGCCGCTGTCGATCAGGTAGACCTCGTCCGGTCCGAGCCGGCGTGCGGTGGCGGGATCGGCGCGGTAATGGATGATCGCGCCGTTGGGTCCGGCGCCGGAGATCGCCGGGAAGCTTTCGCCGCGATAGCCCGGCCGGCCGCGCCGGAACCCATCCAGTCGGTCGGACAGCTCGGTCTCGCTGCAACCGATGCCCTGCTCGGACAGCCAGTGCAGGAAGCCGCACATGGCGATGCCGTCCTCGCGATGGGCGTCGCGGGCGCCCGCCTGCTCGACCGGGTTCTTGCGCGCCTTCGGCAGCAGGCACGGGTCGGGGGCGGCGGTGACGATGGCGCCGGCGGCGCGCAGGGTCTGGGCGAACCAGGCCGCGGTGCCGGACGGATCGACCCGGACCGTGCGGCCGGACAGTGCGGCCAGCGCCGCGGGAAGGGCGCCCGGCGGCTCGATGCGCACGCTGTTGCCGAGCCAGGCGCGGGTCTCCGGCGGCAGCTTCCCGCCCTCCATGAACAGCGTGGCGGTCTCGTCGGCGTTCAGGATCGCGAAGCCGAGCGCCACCGGCAGGTGGGCGACGTCGCCACCGCGAAGGTTGAACGCCCAGGCGATCGAGGTCGGGTCGCCGACGACCGCCGCATCCTCGCCCGCCTCGCGCAGCACGACGGCTACCTGCTGCCGCTTCTCCGCGCTGGCGAGGCCGGCGAGCTCCAGCGGGTGCGGCACCGCCGCCTCGGTGGGCGGGGCGGGGCGGTCCGGCCAGATGGCATCGACCGGGTCGGACGATAGCGGCACCAGCAGGAGGCCGGGCCGGCGATAGCGTGCGAGCGCGTCCTCGCTCAGCAGCCACGGATCGAAGCCGATGCGGGCATCGCGGCCAAGGGCGGCGAGGCGGACGGTGTCGGCGAGCCAGCCGTCCGGCGGCTGACGGATCGAGTGCAGCCTCCGGTAGCAGCTTCCGTCCACCTGGGCCGCGAGCTGCAGCTGGTAGCGGCCGTCGGAGAACACCGCCGCCTCGTCCGACAGCACGATGGCGACGCCTGCGCTGCCGGTGAAGCCGGTCAGCCATGCCAGGCGCTCGGCATAGGGGGCGACGTACTCGCCCAGGTGCTCGTCGCCGCGCGGCAGGATGAAGCCGTCCAGCTCCCCCTCCCGAAGGATGGCGCGGAGCGAGGCCAGGCGGTCGGCGGGGGAGTAAACCGTCATCGGCGCAGCATCGTCCGATCCGGTGCCGCGGCCAAGGGCGACCGGGGACGCCCGGACCGGTTCAGCCGAGCAGACGCTGCATGAACACGAGGTCGAGCCAGCGATCGAACTTGCGGCCGACCTGGGGCAGGGTGCCGGACACGGTGAAGCCGAGGCTCCGGTGCAGCGCGATCGAGGCGGCGTTTCCGGCCTCGATGCCGCCGATCATGGCGTGCCGCCCGGCCGCCGTGGCATGCCGCACCAGGGCTCCCAGCATCGCCGTGCCGAGGCCGCCCCGGGCGGCGGCGGGGTCGACGTACAACGAATGCTCCACCGTGTGCAGGTAGCCGTCGTGCGGGCGGAACGGCCCGTAGGACCCGTATCCCGCCACCGCGCCGTTTCGCTCGACCACCAGCACCGGATAGCCCGCCGCCTGCCGTTCGGCCATCCAGGCACTCCGGCCCTCCAGCGTCGCCGGCACGATGGTCCACAGCGCGGTGCCGAACAGGATCTCGTGGTTGGTGATGGCCAGGATGCGCGGCAGGTCGGCCGCATCGGCGTCACGGATCAGCATGGATTAGGTCAGCATCCGGCGCCACCGGGCTTGCGCAGCACCAGCGTCGCCCACTGGCCTTCCCGCAGCCGGTGCTCCAGTACCAGGCCCTGACGGCGATGCGCCGCCAGCACCAGCCGGGCCTGCCCGTCGAGCAGGCCGGCCAGGATCGCGGTGCCCCCGGGGGCGAGCCGCGTGCCCAGAGATCGCGCCATCAGGCAGAGCGGCCGGGCCAGGATATTGGCGAACACCAGGTCGTAGGGGCCGCCGTCGCGAATCGCCGGCGTGCGCCAGCCGTTGCCGTGGCGGCAGCGCAGCCGGTTGCGCAGCCCGTTCGCCGCCGCGTTGTCGGCCGCGACACGGACCGACCATGGCTCGATATCCACCGCCAGCACCGGACGGCGCAGCAGCCGGGCGGCGGCCATCGCCAGGATGCCGGAACCGGTGCCGAGGTCCAGGATGCGGCGCGGCCGCCTGTGGGCGACCAGCTCCAGGGCGCG
>CAXUBN010000343.1:0-2964 GCA_964249255.1 uncultured Acetobacteraceae bacterium
CTGCCAGCACCGCGTCCGGCCGCACCGCGGCGACGGCGTCGGTCAGCCGGTCGAGCGCGGTGCCGAAGCAGGTCGGCAGCACCACCGTGTGCAGCGCGATGCCGGGCGGCGGAGCCCGTTCGAGCAGGGCCACCGCCCGCTGCGAGGCGTTGGTCGCCTGCCCGCCGAACGGCTCGAACGCACTGACCAGGACCCGGATCAGGTCGCGGCGTCCGGCGCCGAAGTCTTGTGCCCCGGACCCTCGTGCGCCGGGCCCGCACCTGCCGGCGCCGCGGCGTGCGAGCTCGCGGTCAGCTGGGCCCCGATCAGCGCCGTGAGGTTGGCGATGCCGCGCGCCGTCACGCTCTGGGTGAGCACGTGCACCGGACGGCTGACGCCAAGCAGGATCGGGCCCACCTGCAGCCCCTCGGCGGCGGCCTTCAGCAGCGAGTAGCTGATGTTGGCGGCGTCCAGCGTCGGCATGATCAGCAGGTTGGCGGAGCCGGACAGCGTGCTGTCGGGCACCGTGCGGGTGCGCAACGCCTCGCTGAGCGCGGTGTCGGCCTGCATCTCGCCGTCCACCTCGAGCTCGGGCGCCGCCTGACGGATCAGCGACAGGGCACGGCGCATCTTGCGCGGTGACGGATGGTCGCTGGAGCCGAAGTTGGAGTGCGACAGCAGGGCTGCGCGCGGCACGATGCCGAACGTCCGCACCGCGTCCGCCGCCAGCAGCGTCATCTCGCACAGCTGCTCGGGCGTGGGATCGACCACCATGTGGGTGTCGCAGAAGAACAGCACGCCGTTGCCCTGGATCAGCGCGGTCAGCGCATACACCCGGTGCGCGGCCTCGCGCGGCGGGATCACCGGCAGCACGTAGCGCACCTGCTGCGACCACGCGTTCAGCCCGCCCACCACCGCGGCGTCCACCAGGCCCGCGCGCAGCAGCATCGAGGCCGCGATGGTGGGCCGCCGCCGGAGCGCCCGCTCGGCCGCCTGCAGCGGCATGCCGCGCCGGCCCACCAGCCGCTGGTACTCCGCCACCAGCGGCTCGAACAGCTCGGACGTGTCGGGGTCGATCACCTCGGCGTCGTGGTCGAGGTCGAGCCGGAGGCCCAGCGTGCGCAGCCTCCCCTCGATCACGGCGCGCCGGCCCAGCAGCACCGGGCGCGCGATGCGGTCGTCCACCACCGTCTGCGCGGCCCGCAGCGTGCGCTCGTCCTCGCCCTCGGCATAGGCGATGCGGTGCGGGATCTTGCGCGCCGCCTCGAACACCGGGCGCATCACCTGGCCGGACCGGTAGACGACGTCGTCCAGGTCCTGCCGGTATGCCTCGAAGTCGGCGATCGGCCGCTCGGCGACGCCGGTCTCCATCGCGGCCCGGGCCACCGCCGGCGCCACCACCAGGATCAGCCGCGGGTCGAACGGCTTGGGGATGATGTACTCCGGCCCGAACACCGGCGCGTCGCCGCCATAGGCTGCCGCCACCGCCTCGCTGGCCTCGATGCGGGCGAGCTCGGCGATCGCCTCGACCGCGGCCACCTTCATCGCCTCGTTGATCTCGCGGGCGCCGCAGTCGAGCGCCCCTCGGAAGATGAACGGGAAGCACAGCACGTTGTTGACCTGATTGGGGTAGTCCGAGCGGCCGGTGGCGATGATCGCGTCCGGCCGCACCGCGCGGGCGAGACCGGGCTCGATCTCCGGCTCCGGGTTGGCCAGCGCCAGGATGAACGGCCGCTCGGCCATGGTGCGCAGCCAGTCGGGCTGCAGCACCCGCGGCGCCGACAGGCCCAGGAACACGTCCGCCCCCGGCAGCGCCTCGGCCAGCGTGCGCGCCGCCGTCTGGTGCGCGTAGCGCCGCATGTTGTCCTCCATGTCGGGATCGCGGCCGGCATGCACCACGCCCTTGATGTCGGTCAGCGTCACGTTCTCCGGCCGCAGGCCCATCGCCACCAGCAGGTCGACGCAGGCCAGCGCCGCCGCACCGGCGCCCGAGGTCACCAGCCGCACGTCGGACAGGCGCTTGTTCTGCAGCGTGAGGCCGTTGGTGATGGCGGCGGCGCAGACGATGGCGGTGCCGTGCTGGTCGTCGTGGAACACCGGGATGCGCATGCGGCCCCGCAGCTCGCGCTCGATGCGGAAGCATTCCGGCGCCTTGATGTCCTCGAGGTTGATCGCCCCGAAGGTCGGCTCCAGCGCCGCCACGATGTCGACGAAGCGGTCCGGGTCGCTGGCGTCGACCTCGATGTCGAACACGTCGATGTCGGCGAACTTCTTGAACAGGACCGCCTTGCCCTCCATCACCGGCTTCGACGCGAGCGGGCCGATGTTGCCCAGCCCCAGCACCGCGGTGCCGTTGCTGATCACGCCGACCAGGTTGGCGCGCGCGGTGTAGTCGCGCGCGGCGTCGCCGTTGGCCCGGATCTCCTCGCAGGCGGCGGCGACGCCCGGCGAATAGGCCAATGCCAGGTCGCGCTGGGTGGCCATCCGCTTGGTCGGCACCACGGCCAGCTTCCCCGGCCGCGGCAGCCGGTGGTAGTCCAGGGCCGCACGGCGGAAGTTGTCGTCCATGGACGCTGCTCCTGATCGCGGGCCGGGCTCGGCTCCGGTCCCGCCGTGGCGACGGCCGGTCGTTCGGGGTTTCATTGTCGCCGCGCGGCGGCGTTCCGGCAATCGCGGGTGCCGGCGGCATCCGCATCCAAGCCGGCGCCGGTGGTTACAATCGGTCGCGAAACGGGCGGGGTCGGGTTACACCCGATCGGCCATGGTGATCGCCGCGGCCCGTCGTGGGGACCGGCTTCCAGGGATGACGACATGCTCACCAGACAGATGCTTTTCGCGGCGGCGACGGCGGCACTCATCGGCACCGGCGTCGCGGCGGGCGCTTCCGCGCAGCCCGGACCCGGCGGGCCGGGGGGCTGGCACCATGGCGGCGGCGGCCTGCTCGAGGGCGTCACCCTGACCGACGACCAGAAGGCCGCGCTGCAC
>CAXUBN010000344.1:0-2957 GCA_964249255.1 uncultured Acetobacteraceae bacterium
GTCGCGCGACGAGCCCATGCCGTACTCCTTGCCGCCGAACACGATCAGCGGCACGCCCTCGGCCTTGTAGCGCTCGGCCACCTCGTAGATCGAGGCCTGCTCGCCGTCCGGATAGTGCACCGAGACGCCGCCCTCCACGCCCGGCACCATCTCGTTTTTGATGCGGATGTTGGCGAACGTGCCCCGCATCATGACCTCGTGGTTGCCGCGCCGGCTGCCGTACGAGTTGAAGTCCCGCTGCGCCACCTGGTGCTCGCCCAGGTAGGTGCCGGCGGGCGAGCTCTTCTTGATCGAGCCGGCGGGCGAGATGTGGTCGGTGGTGATGTTGTCGCCCAGCAGCGCCAGCACCCGGGCGCCGACGATGTCGCCCTTGTCCACCGGCTGCATGGTGATGCCCTCGAAGTAGGGCGGGTTCTGCACGTAGGTGGAGCCGCCGTCCCACTGGAAGGTTTCCGAGCCGGTCGCGACCTGCAGCCCCTGCCACTCCTTGGTGCCCTGGGTCACCTGGCCGTAGCGCTCGATGAACTGCGTGCGGTCGATCGAGGTCGCCATCAGCTCGGCGATCTCCCGGTTGGAGGGCCAGATGTCGCGCAGGTAGACCGGCCGGCCGTCGGACGCGGTGCCCAGCGGCGCCGTGGTGATGTCCTCGCGGATGGTGCCCAGGATCGCGTAGGCGACCACCAGCGGCGGGCTGGCCAGGTAGTTGGCGCGCACGTTGGGGCTGATGCGGCCCTCGAAGTTGCGGTTGCCGGACAGCACCGACACCGCCACCAGCTTGTTCTCCTCGATCGCGTCGACCAGGTGCTCCTCGATCGGCCCGGAGTTGCCGATACAGGTGGTGCAGCCGTAGCCCACCGTGTTGAAGCCGAGTGCGTCCAGGTCCTCCGACACGCCGGCCTTGTCGAGGTACTCGGTCACCACCTGGCTGCCGGGCGCCAGCGAGGTCTTCACCCACGGCTTGGGCAGGAGACCCAGCGCCCGAGCCTTGCGCGCCACCAGGCCGGCCGCGAGCATCACCGCGGGGTTGGAGGTATTGGTGCACGACGTGATCGAGGCGATCACCACGTCGCCGTGGCCGATGCTGTAGTTGGTGCTGTGGACGGCGACCTTCTTGTCGACGTCGTTGGCCGGCACGCCCAGGCTCTTCGTCAGCTCGACGTTGAAGGCGGCCGCCGCATCCTTGAGCGGCACCCGGTCCTGCGGCCGCTTCGGGCCGGCCAGCGACGGCTCGATCGTGCCGAGGTCGAGCTCCAGCGTGTCGGTGAACACCGGGTCGGGGGTGTCGGCGGTGCGGAACATGCCCTGCGCGCGGAGGTAGGCCTCCGTCAGGCGGATGCGATGCTCGTCGCGGCCGGTCTGGTGCAGGTACTCGAGCGTGAGCGCGTCCACGGGGAAGAAGCCGCAGGTGGCGCCGTACTCGGGCGCCATGTTGCCGATGGTGGCGCGGTCGGCGACCGGCAGGCTGTCCAGGGCCGAACCGTAGAACTCGACGAACTTGCCGACCACGCCCTTCTTGCGGAGCATCTGGGTGACGGTCAGCACCAGGTCGGTCGCGGTGGCGCCCTCGGGCATCTTGCCGGTGAGCTTGAAGCCGATGACGTCGGGGATCAGCATGGCGATCGGCTGGCCCAGCATGGCCGCCTCCGCCTCGATGCCGCCCACGCCCCAGCCCAGCACGCCCATGCCGTTCACCATGGTGGTGTGGCTGTCGGTGCCGTACAGCGTGTCGGGATAGGCGAACGCCTCGTCGCCGATGGTCGCAGTCCATACCGCCTGGGCGATGTACTCGAGGTTGACCTGGTGGCAGATGCCCGCACCCGGCGGCACCACCGAGAAGTTCTCGAACGCTTCCTGGCCCCAGCGCAGGAACGCGTAGCGCTCGCCGTTGCGCTCGAACTCGATCGACACGTTCTGCTGCAGGCTGTCCTTGGTGCCGGACACGTCGACCATGACCGAGTGGTCGATCACCAGGTCCACCGGGACCAGCGGGTTCACCTTCTGCGGGTCGCCGTTCAGCGCCGTGATGCCGTCGCGCATGGCGGCGAGGTCCACCACCGCCGGCACGCCGGTGAAGTCCTGCATCAGGATGCGCGCCGGCTTGAACGGCACCTCGAGCGTGCTGCGGCCGTTCTCGAGCCAGCCGGCGACCGCCTTGGCGTCGTCCACCGTGTAGGAGCGGCCGTCCTCGAAGCGCAGCACGTTCTCGAGCAGCACCTTGAGGCTGACCGGCAGCCGGGTGACGTCGCCGATGCTGTTCTGCGCCTCGGGAATGGAATGGTAGTGGTAGGTCTTGCCGTCGACGTCGAGCGTCCTGCGCGTGCCCAGGGTATCCTGACCGACCGACTTCATGCTGTGTCTTCCCTTCATCGAAGGCCTGGCGCCCGCGGCGGCGGCCGGTATCTGTCCCGTGCCCTCCTATGTAGGGCGGCGGACCATCCGTGGCTTGTGATTCCGATTGCCCTGGAACATACCGCCGCGACCGCGCGATACAAGCGCGGCCGCGGTCTGGGGAGGGTCCGGCATCGGGTGCCCGTTCCGCCGGACGACCTGATCGGGACGCCATGACCGCAGCCGCCGCCCCGGTCGCCATCCCGGAGCCCATCCCGGGGGCCACCCGGGGGCCCATCCTGCGCGCGACCGGCCTCGCCGTGCTGCGCGGCGATCGGCCGGTGCTGCGCGGCATCGACCTGTCGCTGGGCCCGGGCGGGGCGCTGCTGCTGTTCGGCCGCAACGGCGCCGGCAAGTCCACGCTGCTGCGCGCCCTCGCCGGACTGTGCCCGCCGGCCGCCGGCACGGTGACGTGGGACGGCACCGACATGCGCGAGGAGCCGACCCGCCATGCGGGCCGCATCGCCTATCTTGGCCACGGCGACGCGCTGAAGCCGGGCCTGACGACGGCGGAGAACCTGCGCCTGGCGGCCCGCCTCGGACGGCGCGATCCCGGAACGGCGCTGGCC
>CAXUBN010000345.1:0-2028 GCA_964249255.1 uncultured Acetobacteraceae bacterium
ACCCGCTGGCGCGCACCCAGGTGGCGCTGCGCACCCTGACATCCGCCCCCGATGCCGCCCTGCTTGCCGCCAACGCCGCCCTGACCCGTTTCCTGCCGACGCAGCTGGACCAGCTGCGGCTGGTGCTGTCCGTGACGGCGCCCGCCACGGAGGCCGACATCCCGCCCGAGATCCGCGAGCAGTACCTGCTGCCGGACGGGCGCGCGCACATGGAGGTGCATCCCAGGGGGGCGCTCAACGACAACGTCGTGCTGCGCGAGTTCGTCCGCCAGGTGCGGTCCGTGTGGCCGGACGCGGCGGGTGCGGCGCTCACCATCGTGGAAAGCGCCGACACCATCGTGAGCGCGTTCGCCGTGGCGGCACTCAGCGCGCTGGGCGCCATCGCGCTGATCCTGTTCGTGTTCCTGCGCCGGCTGTCGCACATGCTGCTGGTGCTGGCGCCGCTGGTGCTGTCGGCGCTGCTCACCGTGATCCTGGTGGTGATGATTCCCGAGCCGCTCAACTTCGCCAACATCATCGCCCTGCCGTTGCTGCTCGGCGTCGGCGTGTCGTTCAACATCTACTTCGTGATGAACTGGCGGGAAGGGCTGCGCGGGCCGCTGGGCTCGCCCACGGCGCGCGCGGTGCTGTTCTCGGCGCTCACCACCGGCACCGCGTTCGGCTCGCTGGCCGCATCGCATCATCCCGGCACCGCCAGCATGGGTCGGCTGCTGCTGCTCAGCCTGTTCTGCACGCTGGTGGCCACCATGATCTTCGAGCCGGCGCTGCTGCCCGAGCGGGCTCCCGATGATCGCTAGGCGGGGGCCGGTGCGCCGCCTGCCTTTCGCGGTCGTCTCGATCCTCCTGCTTGCCGTCGGCATTGGCCGTGGCGCCGCCGCGGCGCCGCTGCCGATTCGCGTGGTGGTGGTCACCACCTTCGAGATCGGCGCCGATACGGGCGACGCGCCGGGCGAGTTCCAGGAGTGGGTCGAGCGACTGCCACTGCCCGAGGTGGTGCCGTTCCCGCAGGGCTACCGCGATCTGCGGCTGAACCGCGCCCTGGGGGTGCTGGGCATCGTCACCGGCGAGGGCCCCACCCGCGCCGCCGCCTCGATCGAGGCGCTGGGCAACGATCCGCGGTTCGACCTCAGCCACGCCTACGTGCTGCTGGCCGGCATCGCCGGAATCGATCCGACCGTCGGCTCGCCCGGCTCGGCGTTCTGGGCGCCGCACGTGGTGGACGGCGACCTCGCGCACGAGATCGATGCCCGCGAGATCCCGCCCGACTGGCCCACCGGCTACGTGCCGCTGGGGCGCAGCACCCCATTCGAACGGCCGGCGCCGCCCGCGCAGTCCCTCACCGGCAGCAACGTGTTCACCCTGAACCCGTCCCTGGTCGCCTGGGCGTATGGCCTCACCCGCACCGTGGCGCTGCCCGACACGCCGGTGCTGCGGACCATCCGCGCCCGCTACGCCGGTTTCCCCGCCGGACAGAGGCCCCCGGTGGTGGGCGTCGGCGACACGCTGGCCGCCGGCACCTTCTGGATCGGCGCCCGCATGAACCGCTGGGCCGAAGGCTGGGTCGACTACTGGACGCACGGCGCCGGCCACTTCGCCACCACCGCCGAGGAGGATGCCGGTATGATGCAGGCGCTGACCTTCCTGGCGCAGGTGCACCGGGTCGATCTCCGTCGTGTGCTGGTGCTGCGCACGGCCAGCAACTTCGACATGCCGCCCCCCGGGGAAACCCCGGCCGCCCTGCTGGCCTCCGAGAACCGGCCCGGCAGCTATTCGGGCTACCTCCCTTCGCTCGACGCCGCCTTTGCCGTCGGCAGTCCGGTGGTACGGGAGCTGGCGACGCATTGGGATCGCTACGCCGACACGGTGCCCTGAGCCGGTCGGGCACGCGCCGTGCCGTGCTTCGGATGCTCACGACCAGCACGCCGCTCCGCCGCGGTTCTCGCTCGACACACCCATCCTCGAACGGGTTCTGACGCCGGCACCGTGCGTCAAACGAATGCGTGATCCCGCTCCGGGTGCGGTTGGGAC
>CAXUBN010000345.1:2038-2940 GCA_964249255.1 uncultured Acetobacteraceae bacterium
CTCCCGGCCCCCCCAGCACGGATCCCGCCCATGGCCCTGCGCGCCGTCGCCTTCGACGTCATCGGCACCTTGTTCTCGCTCGAGAACCAGCGGCCGCTCCTGGTCGCCCTGGGCTTGCCGGAGTCGGCGCTCGAGACCTGGTTCGCCAGCTCGCTGCGCGACCTGTTCGCGCTGGGCGTGGTCGGCCGGCTGGTGCCGATGGCCACCGTGCTGGAGGACAACCTGTGCGGCCTGCTGGTCGCCGCTGGGCTGGAGCCGCCGCCGCACCGGATCGAGATGGCGATCGCCGGCATGGCCTGGCTGTCGCCGCAGCCCGGTGCCGCGACCGCCCTGCAGGTGCTGCGCGATGCCGGCCTGTCCTGTTTGGCGCTGACCAACGGCAGCCGGGCCACCACCGAGGCGCTGCTGGAGCGTGCCGGCCTGATCAGCTCGTTCGACGCCGTGCTGTCGATCGACGAGGTGGGGCTGCCCAAGCCCCGCGCCGAGGTCTACCTCGCCGCCGTCCGCCGTCTCGGCGTGGCACCCGCCGAGCTGGCCCTGGTGGCGGCCCATCCCTGGGACATCCAGGGCGCTGCCAGTGCCGGGCTCGCCACCGCCTACGTATCCGGTGAGGCCCTGTTCCCGTCCTGCTTCGACCAGCCCACCTTCCGTGCCAGCGGCCTGCCCGGCATCGCGCATCGGCTGGTCGGAGCCTGAGAGCCTCGCCCTGACGGGTGAGGGCGGTCGGGCGGTTCGTGGACGATCGGCATCGCGTTCAGGCGGCCATGGTATGGCGATGCTGTCCAGTCGCAATCCCGCAACCCTGATCCCGTTCAAGCCTGGACCGTCTGGCGCTCGGCTGCGGCCACGCGATCCGTGGCGAGCAGCATGTAGACGGCGGGCAGCACGAACAGGGTGAACAG
>CAXUBN010000346.1:0-2921 GCA_964249255.1 uncultured Acetobacteraceae bacterium
GCGCGGACGCCTGCCGGCGCACGCACCTCGGCCGCTTCTCCGAGCGCCTCGTCGCCGTCGTCCGGCTGCGGCGCCGACGGCATCGCCTCGATCGGGATCCGCGTGACCGTGCCCGCCGATCCCCCCTGCGGCCCCTCGTACGACCGGGTCTTCTCGATCCGCAGCGCCGGCGGCACCAGCGCGTCGTCGACCGCCAGGTGCACCGCGAGGTGATGCCGCGCCTCGATCTCGCCCAGCCAGGCGCGCTTGTTGTTCAGCACGTAGAGCGCCACCGCGGACGCCACGTGCACCACGATCTCGCCCGCCCGGCGCCGTCCGGCCTCCTCCTCGATCGCGCGCAGCACGTGCAGCGCCGAGCTTTCGGTGCCGCGCATGTAGCCCGAGCCGTTGCAGTGCGGGCAGGTGACGAAGCTGCTCTCGGCCAGCGACGGACGCAGCCGCTGCCGCGACATCTCCATCAGCCCGAAATGGCTGATGGTGCCGACCTGGATGCGGGCGCGGTCGTGGCGCAGAGCGTCCTTCAGCCGGCGCTCGACCATGGCGTTGTTGCGGCGCACGTCCATGTCGATGAAGTCGATGACGATCAGGCCCGCCAGGTCGCGCAGCCGGAGCTGGCGCGCCACCTCGTCGGCCGCCTCCAGGTTGGTGCGCAGCGCGGTGTCCTCAACCGAGCGCTCGCGGGTGGAGCGGCCGGAGTTGACGTCGATCGCGACCAGCGCCTCGGTCTGGTTGATCACCAGGTAGCCCCCCGAGCGCAGCTGCACGGTGGGAAGCAGCATGGCGTCCAGGTGGTGCTCGACCCCGTGGTGCGAGAACAGCGTCTGCGCGCCCCCCTGGGTGCCGTTGCCGCGCCACAGGTTCACCTTGCCGGCGTTGCCCGGCATCAGGGTGCGCATGAACTCGCGCGCGCCCTTCCATCCGGCCTCGCCGTCCACCACGATCTCCTCGATGTCGCGGGTGTAGACGTCGCGGATCGCCCGCTTGATCAGGCTGGCCTCCTCGTAGACCGCGCAGGGCGCGGTCGAGCGCAGCGTGGTCTCGCGGATGTCGTCCCAGGTGCGCAGCAGGTACTCGCAGTCGCGGGTGATCTCCGGGCGCGGCCGCTGCGCGCCGGCGGTGCGCACGATCATCGCCATGCCGCGCGGGATGGCGAGCTCGGCGGTGATCTCCTTCAGCCGCCTGCGGTCGGCGGCCGACGTGATCTTGCGCGACACCCCGCCGCCGCGCGGCGAGTTGGGCATCAGCACGCAGAACCGGCCGGCCAGCGAGATGTAGGTGGTGAGCGCCGCTCCCTTGTTGCCGCGCTCCTCCTTGACGACCTGGACGAGAAGGATCTGCCGGCGGCGCATCACCTCCTGGATCTTGTACTGGCGCAGGAAGCGGGCGGTGCGGCGTTGCGCATGGCCGTCGTCGACGGTCTCGCCGCCGACGGTCTCGGGCGCCGGCCCATCCGCTTCGGTCCCGTCCCCTTCGGCCCCGTCTCCCTCGGCATCGTCGGGCTCCGAGGCTTCCGCATCCGGCGCGGTGCCGGGGTCGATGTCCGGTCCGTCGGACGACGGGGCATCCTCGGCATCGCCCCTGGCCTCCACGTCGGGCTCGTTCCCCGCGTCGCGGCGCAGCGCCTCGATCGGCATCGCCAACGGCACCGCGTCGGGCAACGGCTGCGCCGTGGTGTCGATGGCGTCGTCGCGCCGGTCGTCTTGCCGGTCGTCGCGCTCGTCCTCGGTCCGTTCGTCCCGCCCGGAGGCCGGCTCGCCGCCGTCCTCCTCGCGGTCGGCCCGTGCTTCCTCGGCCCGTGCCTCCTCCTCCTGCAGCGCCAGCAGGCGCTCGCGGTCGGCGACCGGGATCTGGTAGTAGTCGGGATGGATCTCGGCGAAGGCCAGGAAGCCGTGCCGGTTGCCGCCATACTCGACGAACGCCGCCTGCAGGCTGGGCTCGATGCGGACGATCTTGGCGAGGTAGATGTTGCCCTTGAGCTGCCGCTTGGCCGACGTCTCGACGTCGTAGTCGTCGAGCCTGTTACCGTCCAGCACGACCACGCGGGTTTCTTCCGCGTGGGTCGTGTCGATCAGCATGCGCTTGGTCATGGGGGATGGAACTCCGGTGGGCCGGGGCCTTGCTCCTCCGTCCGGGCCGGCCGGGATGGACGGCGGGACGCGAGCGTCCCCGCATCCGGCGGTCAAGGGTTCGGGAGGGCGTCGCGCGCGCGGCAATGGGGGAAGTGGACCGGCGAGCCGCGGCATGCGCCGCGTCCGCTGCCGGGAAGGGCGCCGGGACCGCGCTCGCCGTTGCGGATGCCGGAGGGCATGGCGCCGCCCGGAGCTCGCGAACGGTGTCTGCTGGCCAGGCTGCGGTCATCCGGTCCTTGTGGTCGAGTCACGTGCTAGTCGGGAGACCCGCGCGGCAGGGCCGGGCGTGCCTCGTTCGGTTTCCGTGGCCATGAACTAGGGAACGATGGGGATCGTCCCGACTGGCGCGGCACCTGCGGGAGCCGACGGATGCCGGATCGTCGTGCCAGGGGAGGGTGGACCTCCCGGCCGATCGACGTGCGCTCCGTGGGGGGCAACATGCCGGACGACCCAGACCTGTCCGAACCCCCTGAGTCGGTTCGGCACGCATGTAGATCGTCACACAATCACCGTTATGATGCACCGCGCCATGGACCGCAAGCGGCGAGATTTCAATGCCGGGGCGATCGTGCCGCCCGTCGGCGCGCGTGCTAGGGATGAGGCGCCCCGGACCGGGCCGGCGGCATCTCGGGAGGGCGGCATGCTGGATGGTTTCCCGCCATGGCCGGTCGCGACGGCCGCCCCGTCGCGGTTGGAACGCCGGCGCCTGCTTGTCGCCGCCGGGGTCATCGCCACCGCCGCCGGGACCGCCGGACTGGCCCGGAGCGTGCTGGCCGCCGTTCCGCACCGACA
>CAXUBN010000347.1:0-2647 GCA_964249255.1 uncultured Acetobacteraceae bacterium
GAGCAGCGCTGCTGGCAGCCCTGTGGTGCGGGGCGGCGTCGATGGCGTCGCTCGTGCTGGGCGCGCTGGCGGCGAACCTGCTGCAACCGGGCGCCGCCCTACATCTCGGGGCAGCACACGGGGCGGCACACGAGGCCGCACACGGACCGGCCGGGTCCGTGCAGGGACCGGCGCCGCGCGAGATGCTGATCCACCTAGTGCCGACCAGCATCGTCGATGCGATGGCGCGCAACGACCTGGTGCAGATCGTCGTGTTCGCATCCTTGTTCGGGGCCGCGTCCGCCTCGCTGCCGGATGCGGCGGCGGGGCGGGTGCGGATGGCGCTGGGTGATCTCGCCGCGATCATGCTGCGGCTGACCGCGCTGGTGATGCGGCTGGCGCCGGTGGCGGTGCTGGCAGCACTTCTCGCCACGATCGCCCGCCATGGGCCGGCGATGGCCGGTCCGCTGGCGGTGTTCGTCGGCGGCTACTACGCGGCGATGCTGGCGCTTTGGGCGCTGCTGGGCGGCGCCGGCCTCGTCCTGCTCGGGCGCGGGCTGCCGGCGCTGCTGCGGCAGGTGGCGGCCCCGGTCCTGGTGGCGTTCGGCACCGCCAGCAGCGAAGCGGCGTTCCCGTTGATGGTGGAGCGGCTGGAGCGCTTTGGGGTATCGCCGCGGCTCGTGGGTCTGGTGCTACCGCTGGGCTATGCCCTCAACCTCGACGGGGCCATGCTGTACATGGCGTTCACAGCCCTGTTCGTGGCTCAGGCCTACGGGATCGCGATGGCACCCGGACGGCAGGCGGCGATGCTGCTGGCGCTGCTGGTCGCGGGCAAAGGTACGGCGGGGGTGCCGCGGGCGGCGATCGTGACGCTGGCCGCCGTGCTGCCCGACTTCGGGCTGCCGGCGGACGGGCTGCTGCTGATCCTGGGCATCGACCAGCTGCTGGACATGGGCCGGTCCGCCACCAACGCGATCGGCAATGCGCTGGCGACCGCGGTGGTGGCCCGACACGCTAGATCAGACTGATCAGCACCAGCAGCAGGCCGACCGCGCTGACGCCCCAGATGATCGAGCGCCACGGCACCAGGCCCAGCGCGTAGCTCGGGATGTAGAGCAGCCGCGCCCAGAAGTAGAGGCCGGCTCCCCAGGCGGTGAGGCCCGACTCGCGCAGCCCGACATGGGCCAGCAGCACCGCGCCGATGAACACCGGCAGCGTTTCGAACAGGTTGGCCTGCGCACGCTCCATCCGCCCCGCGAGGCCGGTGTAGGAGGCGGCCTGGCTGTCGCGGTTGCCGCCGGCCCATTGCATGCCGTCCTGCTGCCGCTTGGCGCCGGACGCCACGGCGATCTGCACCACCGCCAGCGCCAGCGTCAGGGCGAGATAGATCAGGGCAGTCGTCATGCGTGGAGCTCCCGCGACTGGCGGCTGGAGCGCCGCCGTTCGTTCCGGTTAGCGCCCGCCGCCCCGACCGGGTTGCGTCGGGACGTGCGCGGTCAGCGCGTCGCCCGCAGGAACCGGTCGCCCCGCAGCGTCGCCAGCCAGGATGCGAGGCCCGTCGGATGGGCCTCGATGTCGCGGGACGCGAGCACCAGCCGAACCCGACCCTGCAGGTTCCAGATCGGCAGCAACCCGACCCCGCCCGCAACCGCGGATACGCGGCTGTCGGCCGAGTTGTCGCGGTTGTCTCCCATCACGAACAGGTGCCCGTCCGGCACCACGATCTCGGGCATGTCGTCCAGCGGACCGCCCTGCCAGCGCTTCAGGATCGGGTGCGTCCGCTCATCGGCCCCACCGCCAGGCAGCGTCTCGGTGAACCGCTCGGCCGCCGCCGTGCTGCCGTCGGCGAGCTCCTCGCGGCCCGGCCCGTCATCGCGCCACTCGACCGGAACGCCGTTGAGCCAGGGGCGACCGGCCCGCATCTGCACGCGATCGCCGGGTAGGCCGATCACGCGCTTCACCCAGCTGACTCCGGGAGCGGCCGGTCCGCGGAACACGACGATGTCGCCGCGCACCGGCAGGGTGCCGAACAGCCGTCCGCCCAGCGGTCCGTCCTGCGGCAGCCGGTCGCCGAACGGCAGCACCGCCGTGCTGTAGCCATAGGCGAACGGCTCGGCCAGCATGTGGTCGCCGATCATCAGCGAGGGCTGCATCGAGCCGGAGGACACGTAGTACGACGCGGCCAGGCTGGTGCGCGCCACGCAGACCAGGAACAGCGTCAGCACGACCTCGGTGAGAAGATGGCGGAGGCCGGATCGCGGTGTGGGGATCGACATAGGGCGGGAAGCTCGCGTTGAACCGGGTGGGACGACCCAACATGGGCAGACCGAGGTTAACAGGTTCGGCGTGCTGCGCACCGATCCGGACGGGATGCGGTACACCTTTCAGGGAGCGCGTGGTGCATCGTCCGATACCGGTCAGCGCCCGTCCCGGTAGTACGGCAGGCCAAGAGCCGCCGGCGCCGCGGGGCCCGATCGGCCGCGCGACAACAACGCCGGCAGCACCATGAGCAGAAGGGTCGCCAGGTACGGCAGCATCGACAGGAAGGCGGGCGGCACGCCCCAATCGCGCGCCTGCGCCAGGTAGCCCGAGGCGCCCACCAGCCCGAACAACAGCGCGCCGGCCACGACGCGCCACGGCCGGTAGCCGGCGAAGATCACCAGCGCCA
>CAXUBN010000347.1:2657-2921 GCA_964249255.1 uncultured Acetobacteraceae bacterium
CGGCGGCGGGAAATCTCAGGAACAAGGTCGTGCATCCAGGGGCTCCGCCCCTGGGCCCCCCCCCACGCGCCCCCCGCCCCCCGGTCCCCCGCGGCGCCCCCCCCCCCCAACAACCGCGCCCCGCCCACGCCGCGCCACGGCCGGTAGCCGGCGAAGATCACCAGCGCCACCGCGATCCAGCCGCGCCCGGCGGTGACGCCGTCGGACCAGGACGGCACGAACGCCAGCGTCAGGTCGGCACCGGCTGGCGGAACAGGGCGGGAC
>CAXUBN010000348.1:0-1156 GCA_964249255.1 uncultured Acetobacteraceae bacterium
GCCTCCGATAGCGTCCGCGCCTCCTCCAGCCGCTGCTGCACCGTGCGGGCGCGGCGCAGGTGCGGCAGCAGCCGCCGCGCCGCATCGAGCTCGCGATCGTCGTACGGGCCGGCCTTCCAGTCGCGCAGGATGGAGATGTCCTCGATCCGCTCCCCGTCGGCATGGAGGTCGAACCGCAGCCCCTCGTGCAGCCCGCGCGCGTCGAGGTACTCGTTGAACAGCGCGCTGCGCCGCAGCTCGTCCACCGGCACCATGTCGCGCGTGGTCAGGATCTCGCCCGCCCGGACCACCGGGCGCGTCTGGCTCCACACGTTGCGCTTGACCCAGATGCCCAGGAACTCGTCCTCGTAGTCCGAGCGGTCGAGGCCGTGCGCGACGCCGCCGAACACTGAGAAGTCGGTGGTGCGGCAGAAGCTGTCGGCGAAGTGCGCGTCGAACAGGCCGGCCAGCGCTTCCAGCATCCGCGGCTGCCGTGCGTCGTCGAGTGCCGCGTCGTAGATCAGCTCCAGCACGCCGTCCAGCTGGTCGGCATCGATCATCGCGCGCCACCGGTCGAGGGCCAGGAACTGGCCGGATCCGCATCCGCAACCAATAGATGAGCGGACTGGTCCTGGAATAGCCTCAAGATCAGTAATAAATCGCTAAACGAAACGGGCGTCATGCGTTTGCATGACGACGCCGCCGCCCATGCCTTTCTAGCCTGCGCGCCGTGGATACCCAAGCGACGATCGTTGCGGATGCGCATGCTCCTGTTCCGGCCCGCGGCGGCGTGAGCGCCCGCGGCGGGATCGGCGATGCCATCCTGCCGGCCTGCGGCGGCCCGTACGGTATCCGCCTCGACTTCAACGACGGCTGCCGCATCCTGCTGCCGCCGGGCGCCTGGCAGGTGCGGCTGACCGACCTGTCGACTGGGATCGTCCTGCACGACGCCGCGTCCGCCGGCGGCATGATCCGCAGTGTCCGCAGGTATCACGTCCCGTTCCACGTCGAGCTGTGGTTGGACGCGGCGCCCGTGTTCAGCCACCGGCTCGACCTCGCGGGGCGGGAGGTGCTGATCCGCATGGAGCTGGGCGGCCTGGGCGACCAGCGGCCTGGATCGGCCAGGCGGCGGCGTTCGCGGTCCTGCACCGGGCGCGGGTCACCTGCTGCGTGTCCC
>CAXUBN010000348.1:1166-2920 GCA_964249255.1 uncultured Acetobacteraceae bacterium
CTCCGGCTGGCGACCGCGTCGGACCTGGCCGAGGGCGAGGGCGGCCGGCCGCCGTTCCACGCCACCTACAGGCTGTGCGTCTTCTACGACGACCGTGACGGCGACTGGCAGCCGCAGGACTACCGGCAGGTCGGGCTGTGCGGGGCGGCCGCCGCCATCCTGGGCCTCGCACCGGCCGAGCGCCGGCCGCTCGTGGCGGTCGACCCGGGTGGGGCGCCGATCGAGGGGCCCTATGTCTGCATCGCCGCCCAGGCCAGCGGCCAGGCCAAGTACTGGAACAACCCGCAGGGCTGGCCGGCCGTGATCGCCTTCCTGAAGGCGGCCGGCTTCCGGGTGGTCTGCATCGACCGGCAGGCGGTGAACGGTCGCGGCCTGGTGTGGAACCACATCCCGCACGGCGCCGAGGACCAGACCGGCGACCGCCCGCTGTCGGAGCGCGCGCGCTGGCTGCGCCACGCCACCGCCCTGGTCGGGCTGTCCAGCGGGTTGTCCTGGCTGGCGTGGGCGGTGGGAACACTGGTGGTGATGATCTCCGGCCTGTCGCTGCCGTTGAACGAGTTCGCGACGCCGTGGCGCGTGACCAACCTCCATGCCTGCAACGGGTGCGCCAACGACACCCGGCACCGCTTCGATCCGGCCGACTTCCTGTGGTGCCCGCGCCATGCCGGCACCGCGCGGCAGTTCGAGTGCACCCGGCTGATCACGGCGGCGCAGGTGACGGGCGCGATCGAGTGGGTCCCCGGCATCCGCCGGCACATGCGGGCGGTGCCGGCGCCGGTCGGGCGCGCCGCATGAACCAGCTCCTGCCGATCACCGCCCGGGCGGACGCCGCCTCGACGCCAGTCGCCGCGCCGCCGTCGGAACCCGCCACCACCGCCCGGGCGCCACATTTCCCGGCGCCGGCGGCCGTGCCGACGCAGGAGGGGCCGGCCGGCATCCGGTACGACTTCAACGCGGGCGCCCGGCTGCGGCTGCCGCCGGGGTCGTTCCGGGCCCGGCTGCGCGACGCCGACACCGGCAACGTGCTGTACGAGACCACCCGTGGCGGGGTCACCGTGCAGAGCGGCAAGCGCTTCTTCGTGCGCTTCCAGGTCGAGGTCTGGGACGGGGACGGCACGCCGCTGCTGTCGCACCGCTTCGACGCGCGCGACCGCCCGGTGCTGATCACGCTTCCCGTCGGCACGGTCGGCGACAGCATCGGCTGGATGCCATACGCCGCGCGCTTCGGCGCGGTGCATGGCTGCCGGCTGACGGTGGCGATGGCCGAGCGGCTGATCCCGCTGTTCGCCGGCGCCTACCCGCACATCCGCTTCGTCACCCACGAGCGGGTCGAGCCGGATGGCTACTACGCCACCTACAACATCGGCCTGTTCTTCGACGATGCCGCCTGCGCGTTCCAGCCGACCGACTTCCGCCTAGTCGGGCTGCACCGCACCGCCGGCTACATCCTGGGCATCGATCCGGCGGAGGCGCCGCCGCTGCTGTCGCTGCCCGACGATGGGAGGCCGATCGCGGAGCCCTACGTTTGCATCGCGGTGCAGGCCAGCACGCACGCCAAGAAGTGGGCCAACCCGCACGGCTGGCCGGCCGTGGTCCGGCACCTGCGGGACGGGGGCTACCGGGTAGTCTGCATCGACCGCGAGGCGGTGCACGGTGCCGGCCTGGTGTGGACGCCGATCCCGCATGGCGCCGAGGACGAGACCGGCGACCGGCCGCTCGTCGAGCGGGCGCGCTGGCTGCGCCACGCGGCGGCC
>CAXUBN010000349.1:0-2906 GCA_964249255.1 uncultured Acetobacteraceae bacterium
CCGGCTGCTCGGCCGCTTCCCCGGCCCCGCCCGGATCGGCCGGCACGCGCTGCAGGTCTGCTGGTGGGCGCTGACGCTGCAGGCGCCGGCCCGGCTGCGGATGCGGGCGGTGGCACCGGCGCCGGATGCCGGTCCTGCCACCGTCGAAGAGGCGGCGCCCGCACCGATCGCCGGGCGCGACGATGGCGACGGGGCGGCGACGGCACCTGCGGATGCGGCGCAGGGGCCGTTCGTCCTGCCGCTTCCCGATGCACCGGTGGTCTCGATCATCGTGCCAGCCTACGGGCAGATGCCGGCAACCCTGCGCTGCCTGCGCGCGATCGCCGCGTCGGCCACGACGACGCCGTTCGAGGTCATCGTCGCCGACGATGCCTCCGACGATCCGGAGCTGGCGCGCCTGGACGCGGTGCCCGGCCTGCGGCTGGTCCGCAACCGGCATAACCTGGGATACCTGCTCAACTGCAACGGTGCGGCGCGGCTGGCACGCGGCCGGTACCTGCTGTTCCTGAACAACGACACCGAGCCGCTGCCGGGCTTCCTGGACGCGCTGGTGCGGCTGGCGGAAGCGCTGCCGGACGCCGGGCTGGTCGGCTCCAAGCTGCTGTTCCCCGATGGGCGGCTGCAGGAGGCGGGCGGCATCATCTGGCAGGACGGCACCGGCTGGAACTACGGCCGCGGCGACGATCCCGCGCTGCCGCAGTACAACACCGTGCGCGACACGGACTACGTGTCCGGTGCCTCCATCCTGCTGCGGCGCGACCTGTTCGAGGAGCTGCAGGGCTTCGATCCCGCGTTCGCCCCGGCCTACTACGAGGACGTGGACCTGGCATTCCGGATCCGCGCCCGAGGCCTCCGGGTGCTGCTGCAGCCGGCCAGCCTCGTGATCCACCACGAGGGGCTGTCGCACGGCACCGATCCGGGTGGCGGGATCAAGGCGCGGCAGGAGCTCAACCGGCACGTGCTCGCGGCGCGCTGGCCGCTGCTGCTGCGGAGCGAGCACCTTCCCGTGGGCGCTCAGCCGATGCGGGCGCGGGCGCACGCCCGCGGCCGGCCCACGATCCTGGTGATCGACCATTACGTGCCGGAGCCGGATCGCGACGCCGGCTCGTGCTGCATGCTCAGCCTGCTCACCGCGCTGCGCGGGGCCGGCTGGGTGGTCAGCTTCTGGCCGCAGAACCGCGTCCACAACGACTACACCGTCATCCTGGAGACCATGGGCATCACCGTGCTCGACAGCCGGCTGCCGATGGGGTTCGCCGATTGGCTGTCCGTTCACGGCGCCGAGCTGGATCAGGTGCTGGTGGCGCGGCCGATGGTGGCCGTCGAGTTCGTGTCCGACCTGCTGCGCCTCGTGGGCGTCAGGCTCAGCTTCTTCGGCATCGACGTGCACCACGTGCGGATGCGGCGGCAGGCCGAGCTCGCCGGCCATGCGGCCGGCCTCGCCGCGGCCGAGGCGATGGAGCGGCTCGAGCGGCGGCTGTGGGGCCTGTTCGACCTCGCGATCTACCTGTCGGAGGATGAGGCGGCGCTGGTGCGCCGGCTGGTGCCGGGCGCCCACGCGCGGACGGTGGTGCCGTTCGCCCACGACCGGTTCCGGGCGCGGACGACGGTGCCGGCCACGACGACGATCCTGTTCGTGGCCGGCTTCGCGCATCCGCCCAACATCGACGCCGCCGCGTGGCTGGTCGGCAGCATCCTGCCGCTGGTCCGGCGGGTGCTGCCGGACGTACGGCTGGTGCTGGCCGGATCGCACCCGACCGCCACGGTGCGGGCGCTGGCCGGCGAGGGGGTCGAGGTCACCGGCACGCTGAGCGCCGCGGCACTGCTCGAACGCTATGCGACGGCACGCGTGGCGATCGTGCCGCTGCGGGCCGGTGCCGGGGTCAAGGGCAAGGTCGTGGAGGCGCTGCAGCAGGGCCTGCCGCTGGTCACCACGTCCATCGGCGCCGAAGGCTTGCCGGGGCTGGACGCGGTGGCGATGGTGGCGGACGACGCCCCGGCGCTGGCGGCGGCGCTGGTCGGGCTGCTGGAGGACGATCGGCGCTGGATGCGGCAGTCGGCGGCTCAGCTGGCCCATGCCGAGCAGCACTTTTCCCGGGCGGCGCTGGCGGAAAGCGTGCTCGCGGCGCTCGCCTGACCGCTGCCGCGGGCATCGGCGATGGTCGTCCACCTCAGGGACTTCAGCGGGGGTTTTAGCCGGGGGGGTTTTGGCCTATCCCACGGCGCTCCACCCGGCACCCATCGCGGCGCCCGCTCGAGAAGGTCGTGCCATGAACGCCTCGGACATCACCCGCGTCCAAGCCTATCTCCGCACGCTGCTGGGCAACGACCAGGTCAACGTGGTGGCCCCGCCCCGCAAGGGCGCCACCACCGAGCTCACGGTCGGCCGGGAGGTGATCGGCACCGTGCACCGCGACGAGGACGAGGGCGAGGTGGCGTTCTCGATCAACATCATCGTGCTGGAGGAGGACCTCGCCCCGGCTTCTGCCCCGGCCTCCGCGACGCCGGCCGGCAAGGCGGCCGGCCCGCGCCGCTGATCCCCGGATGGGCGTGACGGAGCCGACCCCGACCGGCGGCAGAAGGATCAGGGCGCGTTCCACCGGCCTGCTGAGCCCGGTCACGCGGTTGCCGGTGTTCCGGATCGAGGACGCGAACGGCCAGGTGTTGCGCCGCATCAGCAGCGCCCGCGACGCCGGCGAGGCGATGATGCACTACTGGCGTGCCGCCGCCGCCGATGCGAGGTTCGGCGCCATCATGTCCGACGAGCCTCCCGCCGATGCGACGCTGCGCCGCTGGATCGACCGGGTGCGTGCCGCCCGGGGTCGTGGCGCCGGCGGCCGCGCCGCCATGCAGACCGGCGAGCTGCCGCTGCCGGAGCCACCGCCGGATGCCGATCCGGCCGATGT
>CAXUBN010000350.1:0-2902 GCA_964249255.1 uncultured Acetobacteraceae bacterium
CGAGCAGCGTGATGCCGGCGTCGAGCGCCGCGTGGATGGTGGCGATGCCCTCCGATCGGTCCGCCGGGCCGTACACCCCCGACATGGCCATGCAGCCGAGCCCGATCTCAGAGCTGTTCGGACCGGATCGGCCCAGCTGGCGTGTCTTCATGATCCGACCCTCCTCGGTTGCCCAGATCCTCCGCTTACCGCGCCACCCCGTCACCCGCCAGGGTACCGGACCGACTGAACCCCGGACGGGCCGACACCGTTGAACGGTCCAGGAGGACCATTCCCATGAGCACCAGCAGCAAGATCCCGGCCACCGATCGTTCCGCCGGCGGCCCCGGCAGTTCGCACGAGAACCGCGACAAGGGATCCGACAACCACGCCGGCGCCCACCATCAGAACAAGCCGAAGGAGAAGAAGCACCCGAACGAGCAGAACAGCGTCGGCGGCGGCACGGTGCACGAGAAGCGCAAGCCCGGCGAGGGCAGCCGCAGCTGATGGCATGGCGGCGCCCGATCAGCCGGGCGCCGCGTTTCCCATCCGCGCCGCGACGCGCCCGATGAAGGCGACGCTGCGGTCCGGCGCTGCGACCGGGAGCATGTGGCCGCCCGGGATCAGCTCCAGCACCAGGCCAGGGATCCTCCCCTCAATGGCAACACCGTTCAACCGGTGGTCGAGGATCGGATCGCCGGTGCCGAACAGGACGCCGACGGGTATGCGCAACGTGCCGTAGCGTTCGGCCGCGCGGGCTAGGTCGGCCGGGTCCAGGGCGACCAGGTCGGACGAGGTGGCGTAGAAGGAGGATGGGCGCAGCCCGAGCATGCCACCGCCGGCCACCGCATACGCCGGCGACACCGGGTCTGGCGCGAACACCCGCCGCATCACCTCGTCGCTGTGCCGCATCGCCCCCGGGGTAACCAGCGTCCAGGACAGGAGGAACCGCATCACCGGCGAGCGGATCGCCAGCCGCTCGAACATGGGTGGCATCGCGTCGTACGGATGGGTCAGGGGTGACAGCAGCGCCAAGCCGCCGGCCAGCTCGGGGTGGTCCAGTGCTACCCGCATCGCCACCGCGCCACCGAACGAGTGCCCGACCAGCAACGGCCGGTGCAGCCCGAGCGCCCTGATGAAGCCGGCCACCATCTCCGCCTGCGCGGCCAGGGTCGGCGCCGTCCCGATGCCGCGGCCCGAGTAGCCATTTCCAGGACGATCCAGCGCGATCACCCGATGGTCGCGGCGCAGGACGCGCAGGCTGTCCGGCAGGAAGTTCAGCAGCTGGCCGCCCAACCCGTGGATCAGCACGATCGGCGGCCCCGCGCCGGCGTCGACGTAGTGGATGCGGGTTCCGTCGATCTCCAGGAAGCGCCCGGCCGGTGGCACCGTCCGTTCGGCCCGGCGCTTGATCCGCCACGTGTAGAGCACCAGACCGGACGCGACCCCGCCGGCGCCGGCGAGGCACAAACCCAGCAGGACGCCCATCAGGCGCGTCACGACCCTCATGCGGACAACCGGGCGGGCGGCGAGATCCGGCTCGGAGGGCGCGCTTGTCCGATCATCCGCGATCCAGATCGGCGGCAGGCTGGATGGTGATGCATGGCAGCTCCGGTCGGCGGCATCGACAGGATGCAGATCGGGTCGGGGCCGCGATAGGGCGGTGCCATGGACAGCCGACAAGCACGAGGAACGGAGGTCGTGGAACGATGCCAGGCCACGGGGGTTGGCCGCCATCCAGGAGCGAGGTGGATTCATGCAGCCTGCCGAACCTGATCGGTCCAGCCATGGGCCGCTGCACGGCATCCGGGTCATCGACCTCACCGCCATGATCTCGGGCCCGGTCGCCACCGCGATGCTGGGCGATCAGGGCGCCGACGTTATCAAGGTCGAGCATCCACATGGCGGCGACCACACCCGCGCCGGCGCCAACCGACGGGGTGGGCTGTCTGCCTCGTTCCTGAACAACAACCGCAACAAGCGCTCGGTCGTGCTCGACCTCAAAACCGGGGCGGGGCGGGGCGCCCTGCTGCGCCTGGCCGCCGGCTCGGACGTGTTCGTGCAGAACTTCCGGCCGGGCGTGGCGGACCGCATGGGGATCGGCGAGGCGGCGATCCGCGCCGTGTCGCCGGCGGTGATCTACGTCTCGATCAGCGGCTTCGGCGAGGACGGACCGTTCGCCGCCAAGCCGGTCTACGACCCGCTGGTGCAGGCGATGTCGGGCCTGGCCACCGTGCAGGCCGGCTCGGACGATGCGCGGCCGCGGCTGGTGCGGACCATCCTGCCCGACAAGCTCACCGGCATCGTGGCGGCGCAGGCCATCACGGCGGCACTGTTCGCCCGCACCCGCACCGGCCCGGATCAGCCGGTCCAGGGGCAGCACGTGCGGTTGTCCATGCTCGACGCGGTGATCGCCTTCCTGTGGTCGTCCGACATGGGCAGCCAGACCTTCGTCGGCGACGACCGGCCGCAGCAGGAGGCGGCGAGCTTCGTCGACCTGATCTACGAGACGGCGGACCGGCCGATCAGCGTCGCGGTGCAGTCCGACCGCGAATGGGCGGCGCTGGCGGGGGTGCTGGACCGGCCGGATTGGCTGGGCGACCCGCGCTTCCGCACGCCGGAGCTGCGGCAGCGGCACATCGACGAGCGGCTCCTGCTGACCCAGGAGGTGCTGCGCACGCGTCCGGCGGCGCACTGGCTCGACGCGTTGACGGACGCCGGCGTCCCCTGCGCGCCGGTGCTGACCCGGACCGAAACCCTGTCCGACCCTCAAGTCGCGGCCTGCGGCATCGTGAGCGAATTCGACCATCCGGCCGCCGGCCGCATCCGCCAGGCGCGTCCCGCCGGCCGCTTCTCGGCCACCCCGCAGTCGATCCGCGCCGGCGCGCCGCTGCACGGCGAGCACACGGAGGCGGCGCTGCGG
>CAXUBN010000351.1:0-2881 GCA_964249255.1 uncultured Acetobacteraceae bacterium
CCCCCGGCGGCACCGCCCGCTGCATCGCCGCACCGCGCAGCCGCAGCAGCCGCGCGGTGGCGGCGACCTCCAGGCTGCCGGCCGCGGCCAGCGCTGAGTACTCGCCCAGCGAATGCCCGGCCACCAGCACGGCCCTGTCGGCCACCCGCACCCCGCCTTCCCGCTCCAGCACCCGCAGCACCGCCAGCGACACCGCCATCAGCGCCGGCTGGGCGTTCCGGGTCAGCGTCAGCTCCTCGATGGGACCGGAGAACATCAGCTTGGACAGCCGCTCGCCCAGGGCGTCGTCGACCTCCTGGAACACCTCGCGCGCCGGCGCGAACGCCGCCGCCAGGTCGCGGCCCATGCCGGCGAACTGGCTCCCCTGGCCTGGAAAGATGAAGGCATGCACGGGCATCGGGCACGGGTTCCGGCTGTTGAACGAACGGCCACAGCCACAGCCGTGCCGGGGCTACATGTCCCTGAGATGACGGACGAGATTACCGCCTGTCAATCTCATCGCCCGGGACGGTCCGGCTCACGGCCAGGTTGGGCGGCGGATGTCGGCGCACATCCGCGGTCCCGGGATCAGGCGCCGACCCAGTGCGCGGCGAGCCCGTCGTCGCCGAAGCGCCCGGCGGCCCGGGTCTGGCTCCCGCCCTCGCCCAGCCTCAGCACGTCCAGGCCGTCCAGCGTCACCAATATCACGACGAACTGCCCGAACCGCTCGGCCGCCGGCAGGTGCGGCTGGTCCCGCGGATCGGCGATCGGCGTCCCGGGATGCGCGCGTAGGCCATAGGGCTTGCGCGCGTTCTCCGACAGCGCGTCCCAGCGGGCGCGGGCGACGGCGTCATCGCGGTGCAGCCGGGCGGTCCCCTCGAAGCGGAGCTGCAGCCGGGCCTCCGACGACCACGCCAGCAGCGAGACCCGCGGCTCGCGGGCGATGTCGCCCACCTTGCCGGCGCGGGCGTCGCTGTGCATCTCGGCCACCGCCGGCGCGCGGGTGAAGCCCCGCAGCACCAGCGTCCTCAGCGTCGGCCGGCCGTCGGCGCCGATGCTGGCCAGCTGCACGTTGCGCAGGTCGTCGCCATGCGCGTCGAGCGCGTGCTCGAGCGCCGCGAGGCCGGTTTCCAGAAACGAGAGCGGCGTGTCCATGCCGAACAGACGCCGTCATGACAGGGTAAGTTGCCGGCCAAGAACGGCGGACCAGGACCGGCCACGACATGACGCCGGCCTCGGCCGGCCTCAGCAAATCGTTGCAGGATCGTATCAGGCGAAGATCAAGCTGTTGGAGCGATCATCATCCCTGTTTGCAGGATCCAGAGGCCATCGCCATCGCCGCCACCGCATGCGGGGGGCGCAACGATCGTATCGGGCACCTCGCAGACGGTGACCTTGAACTCCGAGCCGACCGGGGCCGCCTGCAGCGTGGAACGCGGCGGCGTGATGGTCAGCCAGCTCGTAACCCCCGGAAGCGTGACGGTCGCCAAGGGCCCCGACGCGCTGACGATAACCTGCCGAAAGCCCGGCTATGCGCCGGTCATCGGCACCGACCCAAGCAGCCTCGACGGGCTGATCTTCGGCAACGTCCTGTTCGGCGGCCTCACCGGCGTCGGCGTCGACCTCCTCACCCACGCCGACCAGAGCGACCACCAGAACGTCATCGTCAGGCTGCATCCGCTCAAGCCGGATCCCGATGCACCGCGGACCAGGCCCTCGACGGCGCTCAACCTCACGCCACCCACCCCGATCGATCCGGGGACATAGCTGGGAGATCAACCGGGAACGCGACGGCATCACCGATGGAGGCGCCGGGATCGGCACCGACGGATGCCGGCGCGTCCGGGACAAGGGCCGATGGCGCGGCTACGGCCCGCCCCCACGGATCACGGCTTCTGCAGCACCACCAGCACCTGCGGCAGGCGCACCGGGTTGTCCAGGAAGTCCACCAGCCGGAACAGGTGGCCCCACTTCTTGACCACGTAGCCGCGCGGGATCACCGCCTCGCCGTAGTGCGACTGCGGGTGCGGCGGCTGGGTCGAGGCGGCGTGGAGGAACTGCCCGGCCTCGTAGCGCGAGTTCTCCAGCGGCTCGTCCACGAAGCTGTCGGCGCAGGCCTCGTACCACGGATGGTCGAGCCGGATCCCCGAGGCCCGCCGCAGCCGCATCTCGGCGCAGAACGCGATGAAGCGCCGGCTCTGCGTGGTCAGCAGCAGCAGCCCGCCCGGCTTGAGCAGCCGGTGGAGCTCCTCGATCCAGCGCAGCGACAGGAACTCGTCCAGGTGGCTGAACACCGACCAGCTGATCACGTAGTCGAGGCACCCCGGCATCAGCAGCGTCGGCGGCGCCAGGGAACAGGACAGGAAGTTGACGCTGGGGTTGCAGCGCCGGGCCTCCATCAGGAAGCGCGACGTGCTGTCGGCGCCATACAGGTTGGCCGGCTCGATGTCCTTCATGAACAAGCGCAGCATCCGGCCCCAGCCGCAGCCGAAGTCGAGCAGCGTGCGCTGCGGCGCGATCGGCCGGCCGGCATACGCGCAGTACGCCTTGACCTCGCGGAAGAACGCATGCGCCTCGTGCAGCGACACCTCGCCGGCGTGGCCGTGGATCTCGCGCTGCAGCGCCTCGGCCGGGAAGCCCGGCATCGGCACCCCCTCGATGTCGGGCACCCGCAGCGAGCTCAGCAGGATGTCGAGCCAGCTTTCGTCGCTGCGGTCCCGGAACGTCCGGAACAGGGTTTCGGCGCCTGACACAAAGACCATCGACGATCCGCGCTGGATGTTATCGATTAATTAACGATCGTACGCGATCCTGTCGAGAAGCCGCCGCCCCAGAAGCAGCAGCACGTCCCAGGGGAGAGCCGGCACCTCGCGCAACCGCCAACGCCAGCGGCGCGAGGGCC
>CAXUBN010000352.1:0-2865 GCA_964249255.1 uncultured Acetobacteraceae bacterium
CCCCTGGACCCCGCCAAAGGCTGAGCCTTTGGAAACCAATCCTCTAGAGATCGGGTTCCAAGGGCTTGTGGCCCTTGGCGGGTCCAGGGCAGCGCCCTGGCCTTCTAGAACCCATACCCGACCCGCTCCGCATTGCCGCGCCCGAGCGTCCGATACCGCGCCAGCGCCATCAGCGGAAAGAACATCCGGTAGCCGTGGTAGCGCAGGTAGAACACCCGCGGGAACCCGACGGCGTTGTAGGGCAGTTCCGCCCACACGCCGTGCGCGTCCTGGGTGCGCAGCAGGTGGTCGATGCCGCGCGCCACCGCCGGATGGCGGCATCGGCCGGCCGCCATCAGCCCGAGCAGGGCCCAGCCGGTCTGCGACGGCAGGCTCTGGTGATAGGTGCCGGGCGTCGCGTCCTCGAACGATGCGCAGTCCTCGCCCCAGCCGCCGTCCGGCCGCTGCACCGACAGCAGCCAGTCCACGGCGCGCGCCACCATCGGGTCCCCGGATGCGAGCCCGGCGGCGTTCAGCGCGCACAGCACCGACCAGGTGCCGTAGATGTAGTTGGTGCCCCAGCGCCCGAACCAGCTCCCGTCCGCCTCCTGCTCGCGGGCAAGGAAGCGGATGCCGCGCTCGATCACCGGCCGGTCGGCGGCGTGGCCGAGCTGGGCCAGGAACGACACGCAGCGCGCGGTCACGTCGGCGGTCGGCGGGTCCAGCAGCGCGCCGTGGTCGGCGAACGGGATGTGGTTGAGCAGGTCGAGGTCGTTGTCGATGTCGAACGCGCCCCAGCCGCCGTTCCGGCTTTGCATGCCGACCACCCACTGGCGCGCCCGGTCCAGCGCCGTCTCGTTGGCGCCCGGGTCGTGCCGGTGCAGCAGCATGCCGACCACGGCGGTGTCGTCGACGTCCGGATAGTGCGGGTTCTCGTACTGGAACGCCCAGCCGCCGGGCGGCAGGTGCGGGTTGCGCACTGCCCAGTCGCCCTTGACGTCCAGCACCTGCCGGTCGCGCAGCCACGCCGCCGCCCGGTCGAGCCGGTCCGCGGTGGTGTTCGAATGGATGCCCGGGACGGAAACCGCCGCCTCCGCCAGCGCGTGGCCGGCGAGCCCGGTGTCCCAGATCGGCGACACGCAGGGCTGGCAGAACGCCTCGCCGCCACCGTCCCCTGGATCCACCAGCAGCCGGCGCACGCCCTCCCACGCGGTGGCGGCGCGGGGATCGTCCGCCGGCACGCCGAGTGCGTCGAACATCATCACGCTGTTGGCCATCGCCGGGTAGATCGCACCCAAACCGTCCAGCCCGTTCAGCCGCGGCTCCACGAAGCGGCGCGCCGCCCGGATCGCGTGGCGGCGCAGCGGACCGGGGACCAGCCGCTCCAGCGGGCGCAGCGCCGTGTCGATCCCCTTGAACACCGGCCCCCAGTTCGAGCGGTACGGCCCGCGGATCCAGTCGCGCACCGTCCACGGGTCGGCGCGGAACAGCTCCCGCACGCCCACGCCGTGCGGGTTGCGCGCCACCGGGCGCAGCGCCGCCAGCACCAGCAGCGGCGTCATCACCGTGCGGGACCAGTACGACATGTTCCACACGTTGAAGAAGAACCAGCGCGGCAGCAACACGATCTCGACCGGCATGCACGGGGTGGCATGCCACGGGACCTGGTTGAACAAGGCCAGCTGGAAGCGGGTGAACACGTTGGCCCGCTCGGCGCCCCCGGCATGCAGGATCGCGGCGCGGGCGCGGGCCATGTGCGGCGCGTCCACGTCATCGCCGATCGCCTTCAGCGCGTAGTACGCCTTCACGCTGGCCGACAGGTCGAAGCGGCCGCCATGGTAGAGCGGCCAGCCGCCGTGCTCGCCCTGGATGCGGCGCAGGTACAGCCCGAGCCGCGCCTGCAGCGGCGCGTCGATGCGGTCCAGGTAGTGCTCGAGCAGGACGTACTCGGCCGGGATGGTGGCGTCCGCCTCCAGGTGGAACAGCCAGTGGCCGTCGGCATGCTGGCGCATGGCCAGGGTCGACTGCGCCCGCTCGATGGCGTCCGCCAGGGCGGCATCGTTCGGCGGAACAACCGGTGACGGCGCGTCGGGGGGCACGATCCGGTCATGCCGGCCGCCGGCGTGCTCGCGCAGGACGTTCAGCATGGGCGGCGGCAACGCGGGGTTCCGACCGGTCGGTGGCCGGAACGGACAGGGATCTCGATCATCCTGCGCTCGCTCGGGTCAGGGACGGGAGCGGGACCACGGTGCCCGTGTTCCCGACGGTGGCGTGCCAGACGTCGTGCCGGGCACGCCTGGTTCGGTCGGACAGCAGGATTCTGGCCGCCGCCACCCCCGATCTCATTGCACCTTCGATCGTGGCCGGCAACCCGGTGGCGATCCAGTCCCCCGCCAGCAGCAGGTTCGGCAGCGCGGTACGGCTTCCCGGCCGCAGCCGGTCCTGCGCCGCGGTGGCGGCGAAGGTGGCCCGCTTCTCCCGCACCACCCGGCACGGCGGCACCGCATCGGGCAGCGACGCTTCCCCGCGCAGCCAGGGCGACACCACCGCCCGCACCTCACGCCACACCGTGGCGGCCAGCTCGTCCCCGCCGCGGTCGGCCAGGTGGTTGGCGGCGCTGACCGTCACCGACAGGATGCCGGGCTTGACGAACACCCATTCGGCGACGCCGCCGACCACGCCGACGAACCGCGCCCGGGCCAGGTCGCCGGTGAGCGCGTGGAGCGCGTCGGCGCGGTAATGGAGGTTGAGGATGCTCTCGAACCGGTCCGGCACGCGCAGCCCCGGCAGCGCGTCGCCCGCGATGTCGCGCACGGCCTGCGCCGGCACCGCCAGGATCACCTGGTCGCCGGGGGCGAGGCGGACCGCGCCGCCGGACAGCAGCAG
>CAXUBN010000353.1:0-2201 GCA_964249255.1 uncultured Acetobacteraceae bacterium
TCCAAGGGCCACGGCCCTTGGAACCCATTTCGTAGACGATCGGAGTCCAGAGGCTGCGCCTCTGGCGGGGTCCAGGGGCAGGGCCCCTGGCCTTCCTCGGGAGCACACCATGCCGACGCTGTTCGACAAGATCTGGGACGCCCACGTCGTCGAGTGGCTCCCCGACGGCACCGCCATCCTCTACATCGACCGGCACCTGGTCCACGAGGTGACCAGCCCGCAGGCCTTCGCGGGCCTGCGCGCGGCGGGCCGGCGGCTGCGGCGGCCGGAGAACACGATCGCGGTGGTGGACCACAACGTGCCGACCACCGACCGCGGCCTGCCGATCGACGAGGCGGACAGCCGGCTGCAGATCGAGACGCTGGAACGCAACGTCGCCGAGTTCGGCGTGCCCTACATCCCGCTGCGATCGCCCGAGCAGGGCATCGTGCACATCGTGGGACCGGAGCAGGGGCTGTCGCTGCCCGGCATGACGATCGTGTGCGGCGACAGCCATACCTCGACCCACGGGGCACTCGGTGCGCTGGCGTTCGGCATCGGCACCTCCGAGGTCGAGCACGTGATGGCGACGCAGACGCTGCTGCAGCGGCCGGCCCTGAACATGCGGGTGTCGGTGGAGGGCACGCTGCCGCCCGGCGTGTCGGCCAAGGACGTGATGCTGGCGATCATCGGCCGCATCGGCACCGCGGGGGGCAGCGGCCATGTGATCGAGTTCGCCGGCTCGGCGATCCGGGCGCTCGACATGGCCGGACGCATGACGATCTGCAACATGTCGATCGAGGCCGGCGCCCGCGCTGGGCTGGTGGCACCGGACGACACCACGCTCGACTACGTCCGCGGCCGGCCGCATGCGCCGCGGGGCGAAGCGTTCGACCGGGCTGCCGCCTACTGGCGCACGCTGCGCTCCGATCCGGACGCGCGGTTCGATCGGGAGGTCGCGCTCGATGCCGCCACCATCGTGCCCCTGGTCACCTGGGGCACCAGCCCGGAGGACGTGCTGCCGATCACCGCCACCGTGCCGGATCCGGACGACGCGGCGGACGAGGCACTGCGCGCGCGGATGCGGCGGATGCTCGACTACATGGGCCTCGCCGCCGGGCAGCGCCTGACCGACGTGGCGGTGGATGCCGTGTTCATCGGCTCCTGCACCAACGGACGGATCGAGGACATGCGGGCCGCCGCCTCCGTGCTGCGCGGGCGCCGCGTGGCCGATGGCGTGCGAGCGATGGTGGTGCCGGGCTCCGGCCTGGTGAAGCGCCAAGCGGAGCAGGAGGGGCTGGACCGGATCTTCCGGGACGCCGGGTTCGAGTGGCGCGAGGCCGGCTGCTCGATGTGCCTCGGCATGAACCCGGACCGGCTATCGCCAGGCCAGCGCTGCGCGTCCACCTCCAACCGCAACTTCGAGGGGCGGCAGGGACCGGGCGGCCGCACCCACCTGCTGTCGCCGGCGATGGCGGCCGCGGCCGCGGTGACGGGGCGGCTGACCGACGTGCGGGAGCTGGCGTGATGCGCGCCTTCACCACGCTCACCGCGATCGCGGCGCCGCTGCCGGAGGCCAACGTCGACACCGACAAGATCATCCCGGCCCGGTTCCTGAAGACGATCGAGCGCACCGGGCTGGGCCGCTACGCGTTCGACGCGATGCGCTACAACCCGGACGGATCGGAACGGCCGGACTTCGTGCTCAACCGCGCGCCGTATCGCGCCGCGGAGATCCTGATCGCGCACGAGAACTTCGGCTGCGGCTCGTCCCGCGAGCACGCGCCATGGGCGCTGCTGGACTTCGGCATCAGCTGCGTGATCGCGCCCTCCTTCGCAGACATCTTCCACAACAACTGCTTCAAGAACGGCATCCTGCCGGTGCGCCTGCCGCGCGAGACCTGCGACCGGCTGATGGGGGACGCATCCGCCGGCGCCAACAGCCGGCTGACGGTCGACCTGGAGCGGCAGGTGGTGGTGCGGCCGGACGGCGAGGAGATCGCCTTCACGGTGGACCCGCTGCGCCGGCACCTGCTCCTGGAAGGCTTGGACGACATCGGCCAGACGCTGCGGCACGCGGAGGCCATCGACCGGTTCGAGGCGGCACGTCCGGCCTGGATGGGCGCATAGGCCAGGGACTCTGCCCCTGGACCCCGCCAGAGGCTGAGCCTCTGGACTCCGATTTCTAAGTTTTGGGTTCCAAGGGCCTGAGGCCCTTGGCG
>CAXUBN010000353.1:2211-2856 GCA_964249255.1 uncultured Acetobacteraceae bacterium
TTGAGCGCGTAGTTTATCGGCTGAGTCTCTGGACTCAGACCCCTAAATCTTGGTTCCAAGGGCCTGCGGCCCTTGGCGGGTCCAGGGCAGGGCCCTGGCCTTTTTCCCTGTTCTGCCGGAACATGCCTCATGAACAGGAAGCTCCTGGTGTTACCGGGCGACGGCATCGGCCCCGAGGTAATGCGCGAGGCCGGGCGCGTGGTCGGCTGGCTGCAGCGGCGCCGCGGCATCCGGTTCGAGATCACGGAGGACCTGGTCGGCGGCGCCTCGCTCGACGCCCACGGGGTGCCGATCCGCGACGAGGTGGTGGCGGCGGCGCGCAACGCGGACGCGGTGCTGTTCGGCTCGGTCGGCGGCCCGAAGTGGGACGGCGTCGGCTTCGCGCTGCGGCCGGAGATGGCGATCCTGACACTGCGCCAGGAGCTCGGGTTGTTCGCCAACCTGCGCCCGGCGGTGGTGCTGGACGCGCTGGTCGATGCCAGCACGCTGAAGCCGGACGTGGTGCGCGGGCTGGACCTCATGATCGTCCGCGAGACGGTGGGCGGAATCTATTTCGGCGAGCCGCGCGGCATCGAGACGCTGCCGGACGGCAGCCGGCGCGGCGTCAACACCGAGGTCTACACGACGGCCGAGATCGAGCGCGTG
>CAXUBN010000354.1:0-2846 GCA_964249255.1 uncultured Acetobacteraceae bacterium
GTAGATCACGGTGTCGTAGAACCGGAGCAGCGCCGCGTGGAACGCGCCGACCAGCGCCGCGCGGTCGTCCTCGTCCAGCGGCGCGCGTTCCCTGCGGACGAGGTTGCTGATCCGCGGATCGGCCGTGCAGCCGTCGGTGGACCCGTCATCGATCACGAACAGGTTCCCGAGCCCGAACCGCGCGCCGTAATGGGTGAGCCACAGCGGCAGGAACACCGCCTCGTCGTGCACCATGGTGACGACGGCGATCGTCACCCCTGGCCGCCGCCCCCGGTGTGCCCCTGGCGGTCGGCGCGCAACGTGCGGTCGAACAGCGCCAGCATCCAGCCCACCACCCGCAGGAACAGGGCCGGGTCGTAGCGCGGCCCCTCGTCGCGCAGGAACGCGTGCGCGCCGTCCACCTCGTGCCATTCGTAGCGGGCGCCCGCCGCCTCCAGCCGCGCGCGGATCAGCTCCCGGCCGGCGAACGGGACGTGCGGGTCCTGCCGGCCGAACACGAACAGCGCCTCCGCCCGCAGCTCGGCGATGCGGGCCAGGCTGTCGTCGCGCCGGCCGGCGCCCAGCGTGCCGGAATGGATGTCGGTGGGGTAGCACAGGGCTGCGGCCTCCACCCGCGGGTCGAGCGCCGCCCGGAACGCCAGGTGGCCGCCGAGGCAGACGCCCAGCGTGCCGAGCCGGCCGGTGCAGTCCGGGTGGTGCTGGAGGAAGTCCAGCGCCGCGATCGCGTCGGCGTCGAATGCCGCCACCGGCTTGGCGACCTTGAGCGCGTTGCCCCGGTCGGTGCCAGCCGGGTCGTAGCGCAGCGCCGTGCCCGGCGCCTCGTACTCGTGGTAGACCTCCGGCACCGCCACGAGGAAGCCCTGGCCGGCCAGCAGCGCCGCCAGCCTGCGGATCGGGTCGGTGACCTGGTAGATCTCCGAGAAGAACAGCAGGCCGGGATGGCGCCCGGGCTGCGCCGGCCGGAACAGGTGCAGCCGCATGGTGCCGGCGGCGCCGGGCACGATGATATCCGCGGTCTCGTCGCCGCGGATGATCATCGGGACCGCTTCCGGAACCGGTCCCGGAGCCCTGCGGGGCTCCGGGTTTGGAGGATCAGTGCTCGGCCCCGATCGGGTTGCTGAGCACGCCCAGCCCCTCGATCTCGACCTCGCACACCTGGCCCGGGGTCATGAACACCTTGGGGTTGCGGGCGAGGCCGACGCCGGCCGGCGTGCCCATCACCAGCACGTCGCCGGTTTGCAGCACGAAGCACTCGCTCATCAGCGCCACCGTGGTGGCGACGTCGAACACCATGTCGGTGGTGTTGGCGTCCTGCATCACCTTCCCGTCGAGCCGGGTCTGGATCTTGAGGCCGGCGCCGCCGGGCGGCAGCGCATCGGCGGTGACGAAGCCAGGCCCGAAGCCGCCGGTGCCGTCGAAGTTCTTGCCGATCGCCCATTGCGCGGTCTTGAACTGGTAGTCGCGGACCGAGCCGTCGTTGAAGATCGAGTAGCCGGCGATGTGGTCGAGCGCGTTCTCCTTGGAGATGTGCCGGCCGGGCTTGCCGATCACCGCCACCAGCTCGCCCTCGTAGTCGAACTGGTCGGACACCTTGGGCACCACCAGCGGCGCCTTGTGCGCGACCAGGCTGGACGCGAAGCGGTTGAACAGCGCCGGGTAGTTCGGCTGCTGGAACCCGCTCTCGGCCGAGTGGTCCTTGTAGTTGAGGCCGAGGCAGATGATCTTGCCTGGGTTCGGGAACGGGACGAGGTACTCGACGGCGGCGGGATCGAAGTCGCGGCCGCCGTCCCGGATCTTGGCCGCGACGTCCTTCAGCGCGGACAGGCCGCCGCCGATGATCTGGTCGAGCGAGACCGGCACGTCGGCCTCGCCCTGCAGCATGCCGCGCAGGCTGCCGCCCTCCATGATGCCGATGCCGGCCTTGCCCTGGTGGCTGAACGACGTGAACTGCATGGGTGACCTCGGCCTGTTTCTTGCGGAAGACCGGCAGTCTAGCGGCAATCGTTCGGGCGGCAACGCCGGCCTCGCTCGCCGCCCCCGCTGGCCGCCCCCTCTAGCCGCCGGTGGCGGTGCGCGCCTCGAACGACCGGAATGCCAGCTCGAGCCGCCATTGCTCCCGCGCCTTGTCGCTGCGCGCCTCCAGCGCCGGGTCGTCGTGCGGCACCCCGGAGCCGTTCGTCGGCAGCGGCGCCCCGGCCAGGAAGCTGGCACTGATCGCGGTTCGGGCCAGCGCCTTCAGGTCGCCGTAGCGCAGGTGCCAGGTCTGCACCGCGCGGACGTACTCGTGGCTGAGGTCGATGCGCGACACGCCCTCGTCGTCGGTGCACAGCACCAGCGGCACGCCCGCCGCGCGGTAGTACGGGAACGGGTGGGCGGCGCCGTCAACGCCCAGGATCACCGCGTTGCTGGTCTGGTTGATCTCGACCGCGACGTGGCGGCGCCGCATGGCGGCCAGGAGCCCGGCCGGGTCGTCCTCGCCGGCGATGTCGACGCCGTGCCCGATGCGATCGGCGCCGGCCACCTCCACCGCCTGCCGGATGTGGTCGCGCAGCGCCTCCGGCGGCACCAGCGTCAGCTCGCCCGCGTGGAGGCTGAGCCGCACCGCCGGATGCGCCGCATGGAAGAACCGGAAGACGCGCATGTGCAGCGCGTAGTCGCGCAGCGCCACCGGGTCGTCCTCCGGCGCCACGATGTTGACGCCGACGAAGCGCCCGTCCGCCTCCGCCAGCGCGAAGCCGTAGGCGGCCTGCGCGAACACCGCCGCCGGCGGCAGCGTGCGCAGCAGGAACGCCTGGTAGCGGATCACGACGGCGCAGCCCGGGTCGGCGTCGGGCGCCCCGCAGCGC
>CAXUBN010000355.1:0-2838 GCA_964249255.1 uncultured Acetobacteraceae bacterium
ACCCTGTTCGTGCCGTTCCACTGGGGTGGTGCCGCCAACGTCAACCTGCTCACCATCGACGCCGTCGACCCGATCTCGCGCATGCCGGAGTTGAAGGTGTGCGCGGCCCGGATCGAGCTGGCGTGATTCCTGCAAGACAAGATCTTCAAAGTCCACGAGGAGCGCCGTCACTCATGATCGAGTCTATCCCCCGGATCATCACCGGCGTCTTTGCCTTCGCCGGCACCGGGCTGCACACCGGCGTGCCGCTCGTGATGGGTGGCGGACTGCCCGTCGGCTACACGGTGCCGCCGGACAAGCGGGCGCAGCTGGTCTACCTGCGCGCCGGCAACTCCGCCGATGCGCTGGTGAGCCTGGTGCTGCTGCGCGATGGCACCCCGATGCGCTTGTTCCCGCTGGGCGCCCGCGCCGCCATGCACGTGCCGCTGGCGGTGGTGGAGGACCTCGAGCCCGACACGGTGATCTCGATCGGCGTCGCCGCCCCCGAGGGGGTGTCCGGCCACGTCGTGCTCGACATGGGGCTGATGGAAATCTGATGGACGGATCGCTGGCGCAGACCGGGGAGCGCGGGATGGTGGCGAGGCAACGGCTGGTCGTCGTCGGCAACGGCATGGCCGGCGCCCGCGCGGTCGAGGAGGTGCTGGCCCGCGGCGGCGCTGACCTGTTCGACATCGTCATGTTCGGCGACGAGCCGTATGGCAACTACAACCGCATCATGCTGTCCAACGTGCTGGCGGGCGTGCAGGACACGTCGGACATCTTTATCAACCCGCTCGACTGGTACGGCGAGAACGGCATCACGCTGCATGGCGGCGCCCGCGTCACCGCGATCGACCGTGCGGCGCGCGTGGTCACCGCCGCGAACGGCGTGCAGGAGCGCTACGACGTGCTGCTGATCGCCACCGGCAGCCGCGCCTTCATCCCGCCGATGGAGAACGTGCGCGACGAGCGCGGCGAGCTCCGCCCCGGCGTGTTCGGCTTCCGCACGCTGGACGACTGCACCGCCATGGTCGCGCGGGCCCGGGAAAGCCGGACCGCCGTGGTGCTGGGCGGCGGCCTGCTCGGGCTCGAGGCCGCGCGCGGGCTGATGACGCACGGCCCCGCGGTGCACGTGGTGCACCTGGGGCGGCACCTGATGAACGCGCAGCTCGACGTCGAGGGTGGCGCCATCCTGCGCGGCGCCATGGAGGCGATGGGCATCGCCATCCACGTCGGCACCAGCACGACCGGCATCGAGCTGGACGGGAACGGCGCCGTCGCCGGCGTGCGGTTCAAGGACGGCAGCGTCATCGACTGCCAGATGGTGGTGGTGGCCGCCGGCATCCGCCCCAACGTCGAGGTGGCGCAGCGCGCCGGCCTGGCCGTCGAGCGCGCGATCGTGGTGGACAACCACATGCGCGCGGTGGACGACGGCCGCGTGTTCGTGGTCGGCGAGTGCGCGCAGCACCGCGGCCAGGTCTACGGGCTGGTGGCGCCGCTGTGGGACCAGGCGAAGGTGTTCGCCGACCAGGTCACCGGCCGCAACGCCGCCAGCGCGTACCACGGCTCCAAGCTCGCCACCAAGCTCAAGGTGATGGGCGTCGAGCTGGCGTCGATGGGCATCACCGAGCCGCAGCACCCGCACGACGAGGTGATCCGCTTCAGCGAGACCCGCAGCGGCACCTACAAGAAGCTGATCGTGCGCGACGGGCGCCTGGTCGGCGGCATCCTGATGGGCGACATCTCCAAGGCCGCCTTCCTGATGCAGGCGTTCGATCGCGACAGCCCGCTGCCCGAGGAGCGGCTGTCCCTCCTGTTCGACCTGGGCGCACCGCCGCAGAAGGTGACGCTGGACGAGATGCCGGCCGACGCGCAGGTCTGCAACTGCAACGGCGTCACCAAGGAGGCGATCGGCGGCTGCGTCGCCGCCGGCAAGCGCACCACCAAGGCGGTGATGGACGCCACCCGCGCCGGCATGGGCTGCGGCTCGTGCAAGAAGCTGGTGGGCGAGGTGGTGGAATGGTTCTGCGGCGGAACGGTCGAGGAGGATCCGTCCGTGCACTACTACGTGCCCGGCGTGTCGATGACCAAGCCGGAGCTGGTCGCCGCGGTGCGGGCGCAGGGGCTGCGCTCGGTGTCGTCGGTGTTCGCCGCCCTGGCGGACGGGGTGGTGGACGCGGGCTCCAAGCCGGCGCTGGCCTCGCTGCTGATCACCGTGTGGGCGGACGAGTACGTGGACGAGCGCGACGCGCGCTTCATCAACGACCGCGTGCACGCCAACATCCAGAAGGACGGCACCTTCTCGGTGGTGCCCGAGATGCCGGGCGGCGTCACCACGCCGGACGACCTCATCCGCATCGCCGAGGTGGCGCGGAAGTACAACGTGCCGCTGGTCAAGCTCACCGGCGGCCAGCGCATCGACCTGGTCGGCGTGTCCAAGGAGGACCTGCCGCGCATGTGGGCCGACCTCGGCATGCCGTCCGGCCACGCCTACGGCAAGAGCTACCGCACCTGCAAGAGCTGCATCGGCACCGAGTTCTGCCGCTTCGGGCTGGGCGACTCCATGGGGTTCGCCACCAGGATCGAGCGGCGGTTCCGCGGCGTGGACAGCCCGGCCAAGCTCAAGCTCGCCACCGCCGGCTGTCCGCGCAACTGCTCGGAGGCGATGGTCAAGGACATCGGCGCCGTCGCGATCGGGGGCGACCGCTGGGAGATCTACGTCGGCGGCGCCGCGGGTGCACACATCCGCAAGGGCGACCTGCTCTGCACCACCGACGGCGAGGAGGCGACGATGCGGGTGATGTCGCGCTTCATGCAGTACTACCGCGAGAACGCGAAGTGGAAGGAGCGCACCTACAC
>CAXUBN010000356.1:0-2838 GCA_964249255.1 uncultured Acetobacteraceae bacterium
AGGTGGTGGCGGTCCGGAAGTAGGAAGGCCAGAGCTCCGCCCTGGACCCGCCAAGGGCCGTGGCCCTTGGAACCCGATCCTAGGACTGGTTTCCAAAGGCCCGGCCTTCGGCGGGGTCCAGGGGCAGAGCCCCTGAACTTCTACCCAGCCATCGTCTCCAGCGCCGCGACATCCAGCAGCCGCTGGAACACCTCGGTTTCCTGTGCCCCGGATACTGCCAGCCGGCCCGGAAACACGAAGCACGGCACGCCGCTGATGCCGCGCCGATGCGCGCGCAGGTTTTCGGCGTGCACGATGTCCGCCCCCTCGCGCGAGCGCAGGAACAGCAGCGCTTCCGCCCCGTCGAGGCCAGCCCCGGCGGCGATCTGGGCCAACACGGCCGGATCGCCGATGTCGAGCCCCTCGGTAAATTGTCCGGCGAACACCGCCTCCACCACCGCGTCGCCGGCGCCGTATCGCGCGGCCCAGCCGGCCAGCCGGTGCGCGTCGACGCTGGAGGGGACGTGGGTCATGCGGTCGAAGCGAAACGTGACGCCGTCCGGCCGCCCGAGCTCGGTGACGGACGCGTACAGGCGGCGGGCGCGCTCCTCGCCGCCGAACTTGCGCACAACGTAGTCGGCCTGGGGCATGCCCCCGTGCGGGATGTCGGGGTTGAGCAGGAACGGCCGCCAATCGATGGCGAACCGGTCCGGTCGGCTCGCCAGCGCCCGCAGCAGGCGGCGCACCCCCAGGTAGCACCATGGGCAAACAAAATCGTAGACCACCTCGATGGTCGGCCGACTGCTGGGTGGGGCGAGGGCGTTCACGCCGCTCATCCTATGCGCTTCGGTGCGGCTTTGGCGTAAAAAGACGCTGCTGCCGGTGGTGGCCGAGTGGGAGTGTCGTCGCAGATGGATCACGAGCCGCTGGATGCCGAGGCGCGCTTCGCAGGCTATGTCGCCACGTTGGGGCGCGGTCCTGGGCGGTCCCGCGCGCTGACCCGGGAGGAGGCCCGTGATGCGCTGGCGCTCGTGCTGGCCGATGCTGTGCACCCGGCGCAGGTCGGCGCCTTCCTGATGCTGCTGCGCTATCGCGGCGAGGACCCGGACGAGATCACCGGGCTGGTCGAGGCGGTCCGGCAGTCGATGGGGCTGCCGATCGGGCCGGACGGTGGCGAATCAGACGATGGGTTGGATGGTCCGGTCGGGCCCGTCGACCTGGATTGGCCGAGCTATGGCGCCGGCCGCACCCGGGGGGCGCCCTGGTTCCTGCTGGCGGCGCTGGCGCTGGCCAGGGCAGGGCATCGGGTCCTGATGCACGGCAGCAACGAGTTCTCGGGCGGCATGACCGTGGGGGACGGCCTGGCGGCATTGGGGTTGTCGCCATGCCCGGATGCGGCGGCGGTGCGGGAGGCACTGGACCGGACCGGCTTCGCCTACTGGCCGGTGGCGCGAATGGCGCCCGCCGTGGACCGGCTGCTGGGCATGCGGCGGTTGTTCGGCCTGCGCTCGCCGATCAACACGGTGGCCCGGCTGATCGATCCCGGTTGCGCCGGCGCGTCCGTCGACGGCGTGTTCCACCCGCCCTACATCGCGCTGCACCTGGGCGTGGTCGAGCGGCTCGGGCGGCGATCGTTAGCGGTGATCAAGGGCGGCGGCGGCGAGGCGGAGCGGCCGCCGGCCAAGATCACCGCGGCGCACCTGTGGCGGCGGGATGGCGGACGGTCCGAGTGCCTGCTGCCCGCCCTGGCGGCCGGTGTCGCGGTGCGCCAGGACGGGACGAACATCCCGGACGGCTTCGCCCGGCTGTGGTACGATCGGGGCGGGGACGAGGCCGACCCGGTCGCCACCGCCACCGTGATCGGCACGATCGCGCTGGCCCTAATCGCGCTCGACCCGTCGCGCGACCCGGACGACGCAGACCGGCACGCCCGCGAGATCTGGACGGGGAAACGTGGGGGATCGGGGGACGCCGGACATCCTCGTGCGTAGGATGGGGTCTGCATGATGATAAGGGAGTCACCGATGTTCAATCGTTCCGTTGCGACCGCGCTGGTTGCGGTGTCATTCACGGTCGGCGCGGCCATGCCGGGGATGGCCAAGGGGTGCCTGAAGGGCGCCGCGGTGGGAGGCGTGGCCGGTCACGTCGCCGGCCATCACGGCGTCATCGGCGCTGCCGCCGGCTGTGCCGTCGGTCACCACGAGGCGGCCAAGAAGGCGAAGGCGGACAACGCCAACCCGCCCAGCTAGCGGCCGACCGACGTCTGGCGGGCGCCGCGACCGATCCGGCGGCGCCCATCGGATGCGCATACTGAAACACACGCCTCTCGAATGGCGTTCGCCTGCGGATGACCCGCGGCAGAGTAGTAGCCCGTTATTGGCGGCTAACCCCGGACAATGTTCGGCTTCGAATGCTTTATGCCGACCATACTCAAGCCGTCCGCGACGCCGCGTACAACAACTCAAGCCACGTCCTTCCAGATGCGGTGCTCTGCCGCATGATGCCTGCCTCCTGCCAAAGGCGGATTGGTTAGTACGAGTTGATCACTTGCGAACGAGATGATCTTTGCCTGTGACTGACGTGCGGCCGCCGTGATCAACAGCGCGCTCATCTCCAGGTCAGGTGCCCCGTCCTCCTTTGGGGGATAGGGGGCATCGGTTGCCAAGAGCGCAGCATCGGGACGATGATCCGCCCCCGGACGTGCTGGCCATGTCGTCCCCGCGACGACGAGCCGTCCGGTATCCCGGGGGATGATCGACCGCCATGGATCACCGATCCCCATCCACCGGGACCACCCCTGCCGGCGAATGGCGGCGGAGCTGGTTCATCCCGCTGTTGTCCACGCTTGGGATCGCCGTC
>CAXUBN010000357.1:0-2837 GCA_964249255.1 uncultured Acetobacteraceae bacterium
TCGCTGGCCCAGTCGATCGAGATAGTGCGCCGGCGCATCGCCGCCACCGGTGCCGTCGATCCCGAGATCACCCGGCAGGGCAGCGACCGCATCGTGGTGCAGCTGCCGGGCGTCAGCGATCCGGAGCGCATCAAGCAGCTGCTGGGCACCACGGCCAAGATGACGTTCCACCTGGTCGCCACCGGGGTGAGCCCGGTGGCGCCGGCACCGTCCGGCATCGACCTGCTGCCGATGCAGGACGACGCCAAGGCCATCATCCCGGTGTTCCACCAGGTCGACGTGGACGGCGCCGACCTCACCAACGCCCGCGCCACCCAGGACAACCAGACGGGCGGCTGGGCGATCGACTTCACGCTGGACAGCGTCGGCGCGCGGGAGTTCGCCGAGATCACCCGCGCCAACCTCGGCCATCCGTTCGCGGTGGTGCTGGACAACAAGGTGATCACGGCGCCCACCATCCAGGGCGTGATCCCCAGCGGCAACGGCCAGATCACCGGGCGCTACACCGCGCAGGGCGCCACCGACCTCGCGCTGCTGCTGCGGGCGGGGGCGCTGCCGGCGCCGCTCGCGGTGATCGAGCAGCGCTCGATCGGCCCGACGCTGGGTGCCGACTCGATCCGCGCCGGCGCGATCAGCCTCGCCGTCGGCTTCCTGCTGGTGGTGGGCTTCATGGCCACGTTCTATGGCCTGTTCGGCTGGTACGCGAACCTGGCCCTGGTCGCCAACCTCGTGCTGATCGTGGCGATCCTGTCCTTGTTCGAGGCGACGCTGACGCTGCCCGGCATGGCCGGGATGCTGCTCACGCTGGGCATGGCGGTGGACGCCAACATCCTGATCAACGAGCGGATCCGCGAGGAGGTGAAGCGCGGCCGGCAGCCCCTGGCGGCGATGCAGGCGGGCTTCGAGCGCGCGACGTCGACCATCGTGGACAGCAACGCCACGGCGCTGCTGGCGCACGTGATGCTGTTCGTGTTCGGCACCGGGCCGGTGCGCGGCTTCGCGCTCACCATCACCATCGGCATCGTCACCACGCTGTTCACGACGCTGCTGCTGTCGCGCATGCTGATGGTGCGCTGGTATGCCACCGTCCGCCCCGTCCTGCTGCCGGTGTGATCGGACAGACCCCGATGTCGCTGACCCTTCTCCGCCCCCGGCTGCGCTTCGTCCGCGACGAGACGCGCATCCGCTTCATGCGCGGCCGCCACCTGGGGCTCGCGGTCTCGGCGTTCCTGTCGCTGGCGTCGGTGATCTTGTTCCTCTACCCGGGCTTGTCGCTCGGCATCGACTTCAAGGGCGGCATCGTGGTCGAGGCGCGCACGCACGGGCCGGCCGACTTCAGCCGCATCCGCGCGGCGCTGGCCGCGCACGGCGTCGGTGGTGCCGGACTGCAGCGGTTCGGCACCGCGGACGACGTGCTGATCCAGATCAACGCCCCGACCGGCACCGATGCCGGCTCGGAGGCGGCGACGCAGGCGCTGGTGGACCGGGTCCAGGCGGCCGCCGCGGCGGCGCAGCCCGGCACGCAGATCCTGCGCGCGGACGCGGTCGGCGCGTCGGTGTCGTCCGAGCTGTTCCGCGACGGGCTGCTGGCGCTCGGCATCAGCCTGCTGATGATCCTGGGCTACATCTGGTTCCGGTTCGAATGGGAGTTCGCAGTCAGCGCAGTGGCGACCCTGGTGCTCGACATCACCAAGACGATCGGGTTCCTGGCCATCACCCGGTTCGAGTTCGACCTGGTGATGGTGGCGGCGATCCTGACCATCCTGGGCTATTCCACCAACGACAAGGTGGTGGTCTACGACCGGGTGCGCGAGAACCTGCGCAAGTATCGCACCATGCCGCTGCGCGAGCTGATCGACCTGTCGATCAACGAGACCCTGAACCGTACGCTGGGCACGTCGTCGACCGTGTTCCTGGCCGCCCTGCCGCTGGCGCTGTTCGGCGGCCACACCCTGTCGGGCTTCGCCACGGTGATGCTGTTCGGGATCGTGGTGGGCACCTCGTCCTCGATCTTCATCGCCGCCCCCATCCTGCTGCTGCTAGGCGAGAAGCGCCTGCGGCGGGACGCTCAGCGGGCCCCGCCGGCACGGGCGCGCCCCGGCACCTAGCCCCCGGATCGGGATCCAAGGGCCCCGGCCCTTGGCGGGTCCAGGGCAGAGCCCTGGCCTCAGCGCTCCGGCGGCGTCAGATCGTTGGCCGCGGTGTAGTCCACCAGCGCCTGCAGGGCGTGCTGCGCCTTCAGGTTGATGTCGTAGCCGGGCTGCCGTTCGGCGGTCAGCACCGCGACCAGGGCGGCGTGGTCGTAGCGGATCAGCTCGGAGATCTGCTGCGGGCTGGCGCGGCCGGAGCGGCCGAAGCTGTACTCCATGCCGCGGGCGATCAGGAAGCTGTCGATCAGGCTTTCCGGCTCGTTGGGATCGTTGGCGCCGATCGCCAGGCGCTGCGAGCCGCCCAGGTCGCAGCCACCCAGCACCAGCAATGCCGCGCCGGCCAGTGTGATCCGCAAGGTGCGCGACATCGTCGTCATGGCGGCATTGCAGCCCGATTGCCGGCGGCGCGCAAGGAACCGGCCGTGATCCGACACGCTTTGACCGGCATCACAGTCCCGGGAGACGCGTCGATGAGCCTGTTCGGATCGATCATGGACAAGATCGTGAGCTATGCCGGCTCGGTGATGCATCCGTCCGAGGCTGTCACCGCGCCCGCCACGCTGTCGCCGGCCACCGCCGCCGTTTCGGTGTGGCTGATTCTCCGCGCCTTTGCCAGCGGCTGCACCGCGATGACCGGGGTGGAGGCGGTCAGCAACGGCGTTCCCATTTTTAACGAGCCGCGGGAGG
>CAXUBN010000358.1:0-2836 GCA_964249255.1 uncultured Acetobacteraceae bacterium
GCGGATGACGATGCCATAGGCGGGATCGACGCCGTCCGCGGCGGGCTGGTCCGCCTCCAGCACCGCCACGCGCGCGCCGTCGGGCGACACCGCGACGTCGCGGAACACGTGCAGGGGCCTGGCGGCGCCGGTCAGCAGGATGGCCATGGAGATCAAGAGCAAGGGCTCCGCCCCTGCACCCCGGCAAAGGCCAAGCCTTTGCAATCCGTTCCTCAAGAATCGGGATCCAAGGGCCTGCGGCCCTTGGCGGGGTCCAGGAGCAGCGCCCCTGGCCGTCGTATCGAAATCCATGATCATCCTTAGGCAGTCGGGGAAAGATCGAGGACCGTGTCGGCGGCCCTGTAGCCGAACAGCGCCATCCAGTCGCCCAGCGCGGTCTCGATACCCTGGATCTGGGCCGGGTAGAGCAGCCGGCGCCAGCGGCCGGACACGCCGTCGCGCCCGGCATGGTGGCGATGCCAGTGCGAGACACGGTCGTAAAGGTCGCCGTCCCCGTCCACGATCGTGGTCGGCCGCTCAGGCAGCTGCGCGATCAGCGCCTCGATCGCCGACCGGCGGGTGTCGCGAAAGATCGCATCACGGCGGGCAGGCGCGATGCGACCCCCCATGTGACCGGCGATCCCATCGATGGTGGCCGGGTCGTCGATGAAGCAGCGCTCGTAGTGCAGGGTCACCGCCTGCGGCAGCGCGCCCAGCAGCAGGCAGGCCTCGGCGGCCAGGCGCACGTTGAGCAGCGCGCGGTTGAACGAGAAGCCCTGGTAACGCATCAGCGAGACCACCGCGTCGCGCGGGTCGCGCACCGTGACCAGGACCGCGTCGGCGGTGGACGCGATGCGCTCCACGCCGTCCCGAGCCTGGTGCGCCTTGACCACGTGGCGGATGCCGGGCTCGGACAGCCCCAGCGCGTCGGCCGGCCCGAACACGAAGCGGCCCTGCACCGGACGGAGCGGATCGAGCTCGGCCGCCACCAGCAGCGCCACGTTGTAGAGCCAGGTCGAGCCGCTGGCGAACATGCCCTGGCACCACAGCACACTCACGGCGGTTCGTTGCCTCCGCCCCAAGCCCCGGCGCTCGGGACGGCGGCCGGGCGATCGCGGTCGATAACGGTCATGCAGCCGCGACGTTCGGCGCCGGGCAGGCGGTCCAAGGCCTCGATCGGCCGCGGCGCCACGGCATCCTGATCGGCAACGCGGTCGGGCAACTGAATCACCGGCCGCGTCCGTTCGCCCTCGAAGCGCCAGGCCAATGAGATCGAGGCGCGGAGGACGAAGAGGGACGCGGCCCCAGGATCCGGCGGCCCGGCGGCGGCTTTAGCACCGCCAGGGCCATCATGCGCCGGCACCGGGCACGCGATCGCCTCGCCGCGATGGATGACCGGGGACATCGGCGCCGGTCCCGGCCTCGTCGGGCAGCGCGCCGAGCTGGGTCTTGGCCTGGAACATGCCGACGTTGCGCATCCCGCACTCCTTGCTGACCGGTCGTGTGGCTGGTTTGCCGGAGGGGGGCAAGGATCGGGCCCACGATGGCGAGGGCCTCCGCCTCATCCGGCCGGCGGCTCGCGCAGCATGTCGATGAAGGCGCGCAACGCGGCGGGCACCCGTCGGCGTCCTGGGTAGTAGAGGAAGAAGCGCGGTCCGGCCGGGCACCAGTCCTCCAGCACCCGCACCAGCCGGCCCGACGCGAGGTGATCGGCCACCAGGCTCTCGAACAGGAAGGCGAGCCCGACCCCGTCCAGCGCCGCCCGCACCATCAGCGCGGTGTCGTCCGTCACCAGCGGTCCGGGCCCATCGATCTCCAGCCCCTCGCCGTCGCGCGCGAACTCCCAGGCGTAGCGGGCGCCACCCGGGAAATGCCGGCCGATGCAGGCGTGTTCCAGCAGGTCCTGCGGCGTGCGGGGCAGATCCCGACCGGCGAGGTAGGACGGGGCGCCGACCACCGCGAAGCGCTGCGTCGGCCCGACCGGCACGGCGACCATCCCGGGCGACAGGCGGCGGTCGCGGCGGATGCCGGCATCGAAGCCCTGCGCCACGATGTCCACCAGCCCGTCCTGGCTGGTCAGCTCGAGCCGCACCGCGGGATGGGCGGCCAGGAACCGCCCCACCATCGGCTGGACGATCAGCTCGTTGGCGATGCGGGGAAGGTTCACGCGCAGCGGGCCGGCGGGCCGGTCGCGAAAGGCGTCCACGCCGCCCAGCGCCGCGTCCACCTCGCGTAGCGCGGGGCCGGCCCGCTCGAGCAGGTGCCGTCCGGCCTCGGTGAGATGGAGGCTGCGGCTGGTCCGGTTGAACAGCCTGACGCCCAGCGCCTCTTCCAGCCCGCGGACGACGTGGCTGAGGGCGGAGGGCACCACCCCCCGCTCCGCCGCCGCCCGGCGGAAGCTGCCAAGCCGCGCCACGGCCAGGAAGGCTTCCAGGGACGCCAAGCTCGGCCGCGTCATGGATGACCCTTCCTCACCGTTTCCATGAGATGGATGATCGCTTCTCAACGTCCCCATGGATCCACAGATCCGGAGGCGCGACGATGCCCGTCCGGGATCGGCCCTGGACGGTATCCGTCCCGCATCACCTGGCAGAGGGGGTTAGACGTCATGGGCGAGGATCTTCGGGTCGGCATCATCGGGGCCAGCGCCACGCGCGGCTGGGCGCGGGATTCGCACGTGCCGGCCGTGCAGGGGCTGACGGGCCTGCGGCTGGGCGCCGTCGTCGGCACCGACCAGCGTTCGGCCGAGGAGGCCGCGGCCGCGTTCGGCGCGGACAAGGGCTACGGCGACGCGGCATCGCTGTTCGCCGACCCGTCCATCGACGTGGTGACGGTCGCCGTGAAGGTGCCGGACCAC
>CAXUBN010000359.1:0-2835 GCA_964249255.1 uncultured Acetobacteraceae bacterium
GGCCTGGGCGATCATCAGCCGCAGCAGGGCGCCGGACCGGTCGGGCACCCGGTCGGCGGGGGCGACGACGGCCAGCGCGTCCAGCCTGCTCTCGACGCGGATCATGTTGTCGTGGAACGGCACGTTGCCGAGGCGCGCGCGCAGCGCGCCGCAGGCCTCGAGCGCGCGTTCGAGCGGCAACAGCGCGTCGGACAGCGCCAGCGTGCGCGGCAGGCGCATCGCCAACAGGTCCGAACGGGTACGGTCACCGAACCGGATCCCAGACTCGTTACGGGAGGATTTACCGTGAGCGAGCGACACCGCGTTCCATGTCCCATTATTCGGGCAGCCTCGTCGTGCCGCCTTCCGTTGGTGTTACGTATCGGTATTGGAACTGGATGCAGTCCCGATCGCGGGATCTCGCCGCGAGGGCGCTCTCGCCGGACGGCACCGGCTCCTGTAGGTTGCCGGCGGTCCACCCGAGGCGAGCGTTCCCGATGTCAGATACCTCCATCGCCCCGTTTGGCACCGTCTCGTCCGGCATGGCCCCATCCGGCATGACCCCGTCCGGCACGGTGATGGCGGCCGATGCCCCGGGCTCGATCGACGGCGGGCAGGCCGGGGGCGAGGGAAGCGTCGGGGGTGCGGCGCAGGCGGCGCGGCCGCTGCCGGTGCCGCCGCTGGTGCTGAGCAGCCAGTACGTGCGCGAGATGAGCTTCCGGGTGCCCGGCGCGCCCGGGATCTACGCGGTGCAGCAGATCCGCCCGCACGTGATGATGCACCTGGACGTGCAGGCGCGGCAGGCGCAGCAGGACCACCCGGTCTACGAGGTGGCGCTGCTGATCCAGTGCACCGCCACCACGCAGCCGCCGGTGCAGGGCGAGGCGCCGCCGCCCACGGCGTTCATGGTGGAGTTCGCCTACTGCGGCATCTTCACCCTGCAGAACGTGGCCGCCGATGCGGTCGAGCCGGTGCTGCTGGCGGAGTGCCCGCGCCTGTTGTTCCCGTTCGCGCGCAACGTGCTGGCCGACATCGTGCGCGAGGGCGGCTTCCCGCCGGTGATGCTGCAGCCGATCGACTTCGTGGCGATGTGGCAGGAGCGGCGGGCCCAGGCCCAGGCGCAGATCCAGCTCGCCGCGCAGGCGTCGTCGGGCGGCGAGCCCGATGCCGGCGCGGCGGCGGGCTGAGCCCCGGCCGGGATGACCATTGGGGTGGCGGCCGGCGCGGCGGTCACGGCGAGCCGACGACGGGTGCCGACCTGAACACCGGGGCGGACCCGTCGGCGGGAAACCGGGCGATGCGCGCCCGCCCGCAGGCGAGGACGAGGCCGTTGGCCGCGCGGTCGAAGAAGGTGCGGCAGGACGACCCGTAGCCGAACCCCCGGTCCGGACCGGCGACGATGTCGCCGGAGGCCCGGACGCCGCCGCCGTCGACCAGCAGGTTCCCGGGACCGGTGACCTCGAGGTTCGCGGCGCCGCCCGGCGGTGCGGACACCTTGAGGTTGCCCACGCCGTCCGCGGCGACCCGGGTCGGAAACGGCCCCGTCCCGTAGATGGCGCCATGTGCCAGCACGGGCGCGGTGTCGAACCCCTGCACGGTGCCGCCCAGCGTCCCGCCCGACTCCAGGTTCGGGCCGACGACGTTGCTGTTGGGCCGCGCGGCCGCGTCGTTGACGCATCGCTGGCCGATGCAGGTGTTGCCGGACACGGACACGTAATCGGTGGAGCCGGTCAGCTGGATCGGCGCGGCATCGGCGCCGGAACCGGACCCGGCGCTGTAGAGGTTGGTGAAAGTGTTGCCGGTGATGGTGCCGCCGGCGGCCGGACCGCCGGACATGTCGTTGGCCACCACCTGCCGGTTCGGCATGGGAGGGGCGCGCAGTGGGCCCCCGTAGAAGCTGTTGCCGGTGATGGAGAAGCGCGCCCCGCCCTCCAGGTCGATCGCCACGGCGTTCTGCAGGAAGTAGCTGCCCGACACCAGCACGGTGGTGGCGTTGCGGCTGAACACGCCCGACACCGTGTCCGAGAACTCGCTGTCGCTGACGTCGACCAGGTCCACGTCCGACCGCGACACCACCCTCACGCCGTAGTGCGCGCCCGAGGCCACCTGGGAGATGTGGAACCCCTGCAGGTTGCCGGTGCTGCCGGGGTGGCCGATCCGGATGGTGGTGCCGCCGCCGTTCATGTCCACGTTGGTGATCTTGTGGATCACGTCGATGCGGTCGTCGGTGTCGTAGGCCAGGCAGGTGGTGTCCGGATCGTCGGCCCAGTACTCGCACCAGATGTTGCTGGCCTGGTCGATGTTGGTGGCGAAGTTCAGGATGCCGGTGGCCCAGCCGGTGCGCCCCGGTATCCCGTTCACGAAGCTCAGGTTGTTCTCGTACACGCTGGGGCCGTAGCCGCCGCGCATGGTCACGCTGAGGGCGGTGTCGTGGACCGAGCCGAACATCGACACGAAGCTGATGCCCTCGACCGACAGGTTGGGGCTGTTGCTGAACCCGGTCGTCGTTCGTCCCCCGAAGGTTCCGGGCGGCCCGCCGGCCAGGGTGAAGGCCATGCCGGTGCCGCGTCCGTCCCGGAACACGAGCCTGGCGCCGCCGCTGCCGCTACCGTGGAGGCCCAGCGCCCGGCCGGCCGGCACGGTGACGGCCAGCTGCCCGAGCGACAGCACGCAGCTGCCGTTGGGGACCCGGACATCGCCGCTCACGGCGGGATCGCCGGTCGCGCGGGCGAGCGCGGAGCGGAAGGCGGCGGTGTCGTCGGTGGACCCGTCGCAGCGCGCGCCGTCGTCCCTGACGTCCACCGCGCCGGTGTCGCGGGGCTGCGCACGGGCGAGCGCGTCCCGGGCGCCACCCGG
>CAXUBN010000360.1:0-2833 GCA_964249255.1 uncultured Acetobacteraceae bacterium
GGTCGTGGAGGGCGCCGCGCTGACCGACGCCTATCCCGCGGTGGCGGCGGTCGGCGCCGGCTCGGCGCGGACGCCGCGGGTGGTGGTGGCGCATTGGCGCGGACGCGGGGCGACCGACGCCTCCCCGCTGCTGTCGCTGGTGGGCAAGGGGGTGTGCTTCGACACCGGCGGCTACGACCTGAAGCCGTCCGCCGCCATGCTGCGCATGAAGAAGGACATGGGCGGGGCGGCACTCATGCTGGCGCTGGCGCGGCTGGTGATGGAGCGGGATCTGCCGATCCGGCTGGCGCTGCGGCTCGGCTGCGTCGAGAACAGCGTGTCCGGCACCGCCATGCGGCCGTCCGACGTGCTGCGCACCCGGCACGGGCTGACGGTGGAGGTCGGCAACACCGATGCGGAGGGCCGGCTGGTGCTGGCCGACCTCCTGTCGGAGGCGGTGGCCGAGTCGCCGTCGCTGCTGCTGGACGCGGCCACGCTCACCGGCGCCGCGCGCGTGGCACTCGGCCCCGACCTTCCGGCTCTGTTCTGCAACGACGACGCGGTCGCGGCGGCGCTGCTGGAGTCCGGCCGACACACGCATGACCCGCTGTGGCGGCTGCCGCTCTGGCCCGGCTACGAGGACTGGCTGTCGAGCGGGGTCGCCGACCTGAACAATGTTTCATCCAGGCCGATGGCGGGCGCCGTGACCGCGGCCCTGTTCCTGCAGCGTTTCGTCTCGGCCCCGACGCGATCCAAGGTGCGATGGGCGCACCTCGATACCTACGCCTGGAACGATGCCGCCCGGCCGGGGCGGCCGGAGGGCGGCGAGGCGCTGGGATTGCGGGCCCTGTTCGGCGCTCTGTTGCCGATTTTTAATGGTGATCGGTGACCGGAACAGTCTGGTAACGTAATTGGGACTGAACCAAGTCATTTCCGAGCACTATAGCTGCTGGTCGTTGCCGTGGCCGAGGATTCGAGACGGCCGGACGGTTTCGCGACATGGCCTCCCCCACGCTGGCGCCATGCAGCGACCGTCGCGCGTATGACCCGCCTGACGGCCGTTGCCGTTTCAGGATCGCTTCAGGAAAGGATTTCTCTGATGGCCCAGGCCGCCACGACCGACCAACTGGTGGTCACCCTCCGGGACACCATCGTCTCGATGGTCCGCCGCGATGGTCCCGATCTTTCGGCACGCCAGCTCGGCGTGTTCCTGACCTGCTACCTGCAGGAGGGTGCCCACACCGTTCGTGGTCTGGCGGCTGAACTGAACGTGTCCAAGCCCGCCATCACCCGGGCGCTTGACCGCCTCGGGGAGCTCGACTTGGCACGCCGCAAGGTGGATCCGATGGACCGCCGGTCGATCCTGGTGCAGCGGACCCTGAAGGGCGCCGCCTACCTGCGTGAGCTGCGCTCGATCATGGCCGAGGCCAGCAGCGCCGGGCGCAAGTCGTCCGGATCCGACGAGCGCGGCGGCCGTCGCGCCGCCGGCTGATCCGGGTCCGCAACCACCGCGGCGCTGCGGCGATAGGGCAGGGTCGCGGGTGCGCATGGCGCGGACCCGCCCCCTACCTCGAAGGATCTTCCCCGATGCGGATGGCCGCCCTCCTGTCCAGCCTGTCCCTTGCCGTCGTGCTGTCCGCGCCCGTCCTCGCGGCGACCGATCCGGGCAAGAAGGGGCCGCCGGATGCCACCGTGCTGATCTCGGAGAAGGCCGCGGACATCGGCGTCGGCGCCACCTGGGGCGGCGGCACGCTGCACTTCCACGGCCGTTCGTACCACTTCACGATCAAGGGCGTAGACGTGGCGGCGGTCGGCTTCTCTACCATCACCGGCCATGGCCGCGTGTATGAGCTCAAGACCCTGCACGACTTCGACGGCACCTACGTCGCGGCCAACGGCGAGGCCACCGCCGGAACCGGTCTTGGCGGCCAAGTGCTCAAGAACGGCAGCGGCGTCGAGCTTCGCATCGACGACCTGACCAAGGGCGCCCGCCTCGCCGGCGCCGCCCAGGGCATCACGCTGCAGCTCGCCGGCGGCAAGTAGGTCCCATCCGGGATCGGGCCGCGGTTTCGCGGCCCGGTCAGTTCCATGCCCGCAGCGTCCACGGCAGCTGCGCCAGCAGTGCCAATGCCACCGATGCCACCGGCCATCGCGGCGCTAGCAGCCCCGCCATCAATCCCCAGACCACGAAGCCCCAGTGCAGCGCCGACACTATCGGTGCCGCCATCAGCCGTCGCGACGCCCGCTGATACAGGTGCCCGCGATGCGCCTGCGCCAGCCTCTCGCCGGCCAGCGCCCGCCGGACCAGCGTGAGCAGCACGTCCCACAGGATGCCGGCCAGCATCAGCGGCACCAGCAGCATCCGCCATCCGCCGCCATCGGCCAGCACCAACAGGGCCAGGCCGCCGGCCAGCAACCCGGCCGGCTGGCTGCCGACGTCGCCCAGGAAGATCCGCGCGCGCGGATAGTTGAAGGGCAGGAAGCCGAGCAGGCCCGCCGCCATCAACGAGGATACCGCGAACAACAGCGGGTCGCCGAGCGACCAGCCCAGCCAGGCGCCCGCCAGGCCGGTGATCGCCGTGCTGCCGGAGGCCAGGCCGTTCAGTCCGTCGATGAAGTTCATCGCGTTGGTCGTGAGCATCAGCCAGGCCACCGCCACCGGGACCACCGCCGCCGTCATCGGCCAGGACAACGACGGATGCGGCGTCCACAGCGCCGCCGCCACGACCAGAACCGCGCCGCCCAGCTGGGCCCCAAGCTTGGCGCGATATCCGAACTGACGGAGGTCGTCGAGCCAGGACACCGCGGCCAGCAGCAGCACCGCCGACAGCAGCAGGGCGGCGCGGTTCTGGTC
>CAXUBN010000361.1:0-2831 GCA_964249255.1 uncultured Acetobacteraceae bacterium
GCGCGGCATCGCCACGAAGCGGCCGGGCGCCGGCAACGCCGCCCCGCCGCTCTCCAGCGCCCGTCCCTCGGCACGCCACTGCGGCACCCCGCCATCCAGCACGCGCACCCGGTCGTGCCCGAACAAGCCCAGCAGCCACCAGGCGCGCGCCGCCGACGCCACGCCGGTCTGGTCGTAGATCACCACGTCGCTGGTGTTGCCGATGCCGAGCGCCTCGATCAGCCGCACGAAGCGGCCCTGACTCGGCACCATGTGCGGCAGCGCGGTGTCGGGATCGGAGAACAGCTCGATCGAGAAGCGTTGGGCTCCCGGCAGGTGTCCGTCACGGAACGTCGCATCCGGATCGAACCGCTCGCCGGGCAGTGTCGTGGTCGCGTCCAGGATCACGAGGTCGGTATCGTCGCCGGATGCGCGGTCGAGCAGTCCGGCCAGCTCGACCGTCGAAATGAGCGGGCCCATCGACGTTCTCCCAGGGTTCGGCGAGTGGCCCAACCCTGGGATCAGTCTAGATCACTGGACGCGATGCGCCGCAAGCAGCGACCGCACCCGGCGCGCGGCGGCCGCCCCCTTGATCGAGTCGCGCCACATCCCTTCGGCCACCCGCTGGTGGGTCGACACCGCCTCCGGCGCCCCGGTGACCAGCGCCACGCCGGTCGACGGGCTGCACCCCGCATCGCTGCGGAATGGGTTGATCGCCAGGGTCGCCCGCTCGCGCTGGCGCAGCAGCAAACAGTTGGTGGTGGGCTCGGTGCCCGGCAGCAGGCTGAACTGCAACCCCATCGGCTCGGTCTCGAGCAGGCCCGCGATCGCCTCGACCTCGGCCGCCGCGACCTCGCGGCAGCGCCGGCGGAGCGCGTCGCCCACCACCAGCCCGCCGCACACCCCCTCGCTCAGCAGGTGCTGCAACGCCTGTTCGGACAGGATGGCGATGATGCCCGGCCGGCGTGCCTGGTAGATGCGCTTGCGCGTCGACAGGATCCCCAGCACCTGTTCCGCCATCGACCGCGCGGCGGCCGCATCGTCGCCCGCCTCGTCGGCGACCTCGAACAGGCTTTGCGTCAGGACCGCATCGTAGTTGTCCGAGGTGGTGAGGTAGCACAGGGCCGCGCCCAGCTGCAGGATCTGGTCGGCGCCCTCCTCGATCTGGCGCAGCCGCTCGAAGAAGCCGACGGTGCGGCTGTAGTATTCGACGCCGATGCCCAGCAGCGACAGCGGCGAGATCTTGAGCAGTTCGGCCAGCCTCTGGACCGTGTCCAGCTTGATGACCTCGCCCTTCTCGTAACGGTAGAGCGCCGCCCGGGACACGCCGAGCCGGGCCGCGATCTCCTCGGCCCGCATCCCAGACTCGAGGCGGTAGGCACGCAACTGCTGACCGATTTCACTGAGACGCATGACGATCCTGCCCGACAAGGCGTGTATCGTTAATCACCGACTGGATTAACATGATTCTAACGATATGCTGTCCCAACCGTCATGACCATGATGAAGTGATCCGCCCGCGATACGATGTCGGATTGATGTGGCACGCGCCACACATCGAGCATGACTGCACCAACCCGTTCCAATGTCCGGATCCTCCACACAAGATCTTAATATTGATATAACGCGAGGCCCCGGAACATGCGGCCCGGCGCCGCTTTTGTCGGCCATCCGTCCCGGTGACGGGCTGATACCGAGTGTGGCACGGATCGGAAGGCGGGACGGGTGACGGTGGCTGAGCGCATCATGATGGGGTTGCTGCTCGGCGGCGTCGCTGCCGGCTGCATCGTGGTGCTCTACCCGTTCTTCTCCGCGATCCTGTGGGCAGCCATCCTGGTGTTCACCACCTGGCCGGTCTACGCGCGGTTGCGCACCCGCATCGGCCGCTTCCCCGCCGCCTTCGCGATGATGCTGATGACCGCGTTGCTGGTGGTGCTGCCGATCGGCCTTGTCGGATCGGCGGGCCTAGCCGATGCCCCTGGCATGCTGCATGCGGCGATGGACCTGGCGGCGCTCGGGCTGCCGCCGCCGCCGCGCTGGGTCGCCCGGGTGCCGCTAGTCGGTCACGACCTGACGCAGACCCTGACGCGATGGTCGGCCGACCTGTCCCAGGTCGGCGCCACCCTGCAGCCCTATGTCGGCACCATCGTCGCCCGGCTACTGGGCCTGCTGGTGCAGATCGCGCAGGGGCTGCTGCAGCTGGTGCTGGCGTTGTTCATCGGCTTCTTCTTCTGGGTCAGCGGCGACGCCCTGGGTGGCACCCTCACCGCGATCATCCGCCGCATCGCCGGCTCCTACGCCGACCGGCTGCTGGGCGTCGCCGGGAGCACCGTGCGCGGCACGGTCTACGGCATCCTCGGCACCGCCATCGTGCAGGGCATCCTGACCGGCCTCGGCTTCGCCGCCGTGGGCGTGCCGAGCCCGGTGCTGTTCGGCGGCATCGCCGCGTTCGTCGCCGTGCTGCCGATCGGCGCGCCCCTGGTCTGGGTTCCGGCGGCGCTGTGGCTGGCCCTCACGCACCATCTCGGTCGCGGCATCGTGCTGGCCCTCTACGGCGTGCTGGCGATCTCGGGCGCCGACCACGTGATCCGGCCGATGTTCATCGCCCGCGGCGCGCAGCTGCCCTACCTGCTGACCGTGCTGGGCGTGCTGGGCGGCGTGCTGAGCTTCGGCGGCCTGGGCATCTTCCTGGGCCCGGTGCTGCTCGGTGTCGGCTACACGCTGGCGGTCGAGTTCGCGGCCGTGCCGGCCCGGCCCCGCCCGGTCCTGCCCGCGTCGCGTCGGCCGATCCTGAAGCATGCCGCCCCTGCCCCTGCTGGTGCTGGTGCTGGTGCTGGTGCTGGTGCTGGCGC
>CAXUBN010000362.1:0-2174 GCA_964249255.1 uncultured Acetobacteraceae bacterium
GGTCGCGGTCTCGCGCGCCGACGACCGGCCGCCGCCGCGCGGATCGCGCAGCCCGTACTTCATCTCGTACGCGAGGTCGGCATGGCCCGGCCGGTAGCGGTCGGCGATGTCGCCGTAGTCCTTGGAGCGCGCATCGGCGTTCTCGATCAGCAGCGAGATCGGCGTGCCGGTGGTGCGGCCCTCGTAGGTGCCGGACAGGATGCGCACCAGGTCCGGCTCGCGCCGCTGCGTGGTGTGGCGCGACTGGCCGGGCCGGCGCCGGTCCAGGTGCGGCTGGATGTCGGCCTCCGATAGCGCGATCCCCGGTGGGCAGCCATCCACCACGCAGCCGATCGCCGGACCGTGGCTTTCGCCCCAGCTGGTGACGCGGAACAGATGGCCGTGGCTGTTGTGCGACACGGGCCGCTCACATCCCCGTTCGGGCCGTGCCCGGCCTAGTCCTTGATCGCCGCGATGTCGGGGGCGGCCGGATTCTTCATGCCGACCAGGTGGTAGCCGCTGTCGACATGGTGCACCTCGCCGGTGACGGCGGTGGACAGGTCCGACAGCAGGTAGAGCCCGGCGCTGCCGACCTCGTCCACGGCGACGTTGCGCTCCAGCGGCGCGTTCAGCTGGTTCCACTTCAGGATGTAGCTGAAGTCGCCGATGCCGCTGGCCGCCAGCGTCTTGATCGGCCCGGCCGAGATCGCGTTGACCCGGATGCCGTCGCGGCCCAGGTCGGCCGCCATGTAGCGCACCGAGGCCTCCAGCGCCGCCTTGGCCACGCCCATCATGTTGTAGTGCGGCATCACCCGCTCGGCGCCCAGGTAGCTCAGCGTCAGCAGCGAACCGCCGCGGTCCATCAGCGCGCTGGCGCGCCGGGCCACCGCCGTGAACGAGTAGCAGGAGATGTCGATCGCCTGCAGGAACGCGCCGCGCGGCGTGTCGACATAGCGGCCGCGCAGGTACTGCTTGTCGGCCCAGCCGATCGCGTGCACCAGGAAGTCGAGCCGGCCCCATTCCTGTGCGATGGCGGCGAAGGCACGGTCCATGGCGTCGTCGTCGGACACGTCGCACGGCAGCACCACGGTGGCCCCGATACCCTCGGCCAGCGGCCGCACCCGCTTCTCCAGCGCCTCGCCCTGGAACGTGAAGGCGAGCTCGGCCCCCTGCGCCGCGCAGGCCGACGCGATGGCCCAGGCGATCGAACGGTTGTTGGCCACGCCCATGATCAGGCCGCGCTTGCCCTCCATCAGGGTGCCGCGGAGGGGAAGGTTGCTGGGACCCTCTGGCATGTGCGGCCTCGATCTCGGGTTCTGGTATGGATGCGGCCGGTCGGTGGCCCATGGCGGTTTCGTGGTCGCATACCGTTCCGGACGGGACAAGTCCTGCCTGCGCACCCCTTGGCGCCGCGGGCGCGCGCGCCCAGACTCCCGCTCCCACCGGGGCCCGTCGCCCCATCCGCCTGGAGGAAGGGTTCATGCCGGACGGCGCCCTGGAAGTCGTATCGAACCCGATCGTCCTGTTTCGGAGCTGGCTCGACGAGGCCGCGGGAACCGAGCCGAACGATCCCAATGCCGTGGCCCTGGCGACCGCCACCCGCGGCGGCATGCCGTCGGTGCGCATGGTCCTGCTCAAGGACGTCGATGACCGCGGCTTCGTGTTCTACACCAACACGCAAAGCCGCAAGGGCGAGCAGCTGGCCGAGACCCGCACCGCCGCCCTGCTGTTCCACTGGAAGACGCTGCGCCGCCAGGTGCGCGTCGAGGGCCCGGTCGAGACCGTCACCGACGCCGAGGCGGATGCCTACTTCAGCAGCCGCGCCCGCATCTCCCGCCTGGGCGCCATCGCCTCCGACCAGTCGCGGCCGCTGCCGGACCGCGCCGAGCTGGAACGGCGCGTCGCCGAGCTGGAGCGGCGTTATCCGGGCGAGGAGGTGCCGCGTCCGCCGAACTGGTCCGGATACCGCGTGCTGCCCGACATGATCGAGTTCTGGCAGGACATGCCGTACCGGCTGCACGACCGCATGGTGTATCGCCGCGAAAGCGAGGTCGGCTGGCAGATCGCGCGGTTGTATCCGTAGAAGAAGGCCAGGGCCCTGCCCTGGACCCGCCAAGGGCCATGGCCCTTGGATCCCGAATCCTAGAGATTGGTTTCCAAAGGCTAGTCTTTGGCGGGGTCCAGGGGCAGAGCCC
>CAXUBN010000362.1:2184-2829 GCA_964249255.1 uncultured Acetobacteraceae bacterium
ACTCTTTTTTTTTTGTCCCCCCTGGCTTGTTTGGGGGGGGGCCCCGGGCCCCCCCCCCGCCGCTTTCAGACCGTCGCCGGCTCCACCGGCGTCGGCGCCGGACGCGTGGCCTGGATCGGCTCGCCGACCGGCTGCGGCGCCGGGCGCGTGGTGTCGCTGATCATCTCCAGTCGGCCGGTCACCTGCCCGCCATCCTCGACCTGCAGCCGGCGGCACTTGGCGGTGCCGATCAGCCGGCCGGTGGCGCGGATGGTGAGGTTGCCGCGCGCGGTCAGCGTGCCGTCCACGGTGCCGGCGAGCTCGGCGTCCTCGACCTCGATCTCGCCGCGCAGCACGCCGCCCGGCGCCACCGCCAGCTCGGTCGCGTGGATCATCGAAGCCTCGACCGTGCCCTCGACCACCAGCCGCTCGGCGTCCTGCACCACGCCCTGCACGCTGATGCCGCGGCCGACCACCAGGGTGCGGCGCTCGGTGACGTCCTTGCGGGCCTGCGTGCCCCCTGGACCGGGCGGGCCGGGCGGCGTCTGCGGCCGCGTGCCGGGTGCCGCCCCGAGAGCGGGACCGGACGACGAGGCGGACGGGACGCCGCCGGCGGCGGGGGGCGACGGCGGTGGGGGAAACGGCGCACGCCCCAGCGGGGCCTCG
>CAXUBN010000363.1:0-2788 GCA_964249255.1 uncultured Acetobacteraceae bacterium
GCAGCAGCCCGGGCACCCGGCACCCGGCGTGGCGGCGGCCGGCACGCTCGGCTATGCCGGCATCCTGGCCGGGCCGGGGCTGATCGGCCTGCTCGCCGGCGCGATCGGCCTGCCGCGGGCACTGGCCTCCGTTGCACTGCTGCTGCTGGCGGTGCCGGCCGGAGCCGCTATCGTCGCGATGCCCGGCCCCGATCGCCGTCGTCCAGGGAGCATGCCGTCTTGATCTCGCTGACCCACCTGCAGCGCCTGGAGGCGGAGGGCATCCACATCATCCGCGAGGTGGTGGCCGAGGTCGAGCGTCCGGTGATGCTCTACTCGATCGGCAAGGACAGCGCGGTGATGCTGCACCTGGCGCGCAAGGCGTTCCATCCCGGCCCGCCGCCGTTCCCGCTGCTGCACGTCGACACCACCTGGAAGTTCCGCGACATGTACCGGGCGCGCGACCGCCTCGCCGCCGACACCGGCATGGAGCTGATCGTGCACCGCAACCCCGACGCGATGGCCCGCGGCATCAACCCGTTCGACCACGGCGCGCTGCACACCGAGCTGTGGAAGACCGAGGGGCTGAAGCAGGCGCTGGACCGGCACCGCTTCGACGCCGCGTTCGGCGGCGCCCGCCGCGACGAGGAGAAGAGCCGCGCCAAGGAGCGGATCTTCTCGTTCCGCTCCGCCAACCATCGCTGGGAGCCGAAGACGCAGCGCCCCGAGCTCTGGCGGCTCTACAACGCCCGCAAGGCGCACGGCGAGAGCATCCGCGTGTTCCCGCTCTCGAACTGGACCGAGCTCGACGTGTGGCAGTACATCCAAAGGGAGGGGATCCCGATCGTGCCGCTGTACTTCGCCGCACCCCGCCCCACCGTGGAGCGCGACGGCATGCTGCTGATGGTGGACGACGACCGCTTTCCGCTTCGCCCGGGCGAGGTGCCGGCGATGCGCAGCATCCGCTTCCGCACCCTGGGCGACTACCCGCTCACCGGCGCGGTGGAGAGTGAGGCCACCACCCTGTCCGCGGTGATCCAGGAGATGCTGCTCACCACCACCAGCGAACGCCAGGGCCGCGCCATCGATCGCGACGCCGGCGCTTCCATGGAGCGCAAGAAGCGGGACGGGTACTTCTGACGATGGAGTCCCCCTCCTACCAAATCGATGCGTTGGCCGCCGCCGACATCGAGGCCTTCCTCGAGCGGCACCGCACCAAGTCGCTGCTGCGCTTCATCACCTGCGGCTCGGTGGACGACGGCAAGTCCACGCTGATCGGCCGGCTGCTGTTCGAGACCCGCACCGTCCACGACGACCAGCTGGAGGCGCTGGAGGCCGACAGCCGCCGCGTCGGCACGCAAGGGCCCGCCGCGATCGACTTCGCGCTGCTGGTGGACGGGCTCGCCGCCGAGCGCGAGCAGGGCATCACCATCGACGTCGCCTACCGCCACTTCACCACGGAGACGCGCAAGTTCATCGTCGCCGACACCCCGGGCCACGAGCAGTACACCCGCAACATGGTCACCGGCGCCTCGACCGCCGACCTCGCCGTGATCCTGGTCGACGCCCGCAAGGGTATCCTCACGCAGACGCGGCGGCACAGCTTTCTCGTGCACCTGCTGGGCATCCGGCAGATGGTGCTGGCGGTCAACAAGATGGACCTGGTGGGCTACGACGAGGCCCGCTACGACGCGATCGTCGCCGACTACCGCGCCTTCGCGGACGGGATCGGCATCGCCGGCTTCATGCCGATGCCGCTCTCGGGCCTGGCCGGCGACACCGTCACCACCCGCTCCCCGAACATGCCCTGGTACGACGGCCCGACCCTGATCCGGCACCTGGAAACGGTGCCGGTCGAGGCCGACACCGGGCAGGACCGCCCGTTCCGCATGCCGGTGCAGCTGGCGCGTCGGCCCAACCTCGACTTCCGCGGCTTCTCCGGCCTGATCGCGGCCGGCAGCGTGCGGCCGGGCGATCCGGTCCGCATCCTGCCGTCCGGCCGTACCACCCGGGTGGCGCGCATCGCGACGTTCGACGGCGACCAGGACGTCGCCGTCGCCGGCCAGTCGGTGACGCTGACCCTGGCCGACGAGCTGGACTGCTCGCGCGGCGACGTGATCGCGGCGGCGGCCGATCCGCCGGAGGTGGCCGACCAGTTCGAGGCCACGCTGGTCTGGATGAGCGATGAGCCGATGCTGCCCGGCCGCTCCTACCTGCTGAAGCTGGCGACCCAGACGGTATCGGCGCAGGTGCAGCCGCCGAAGTACCAGGTCAACGTCAACACCATGGAGCACCTGGCGGCAAAGACGCTGGAGCTGAACGCGATCGGCGTCGCCAACCTGTCCACCGACCGGCCGCTGGTGTTCGAGCCCTACGACGGGAGCCGCGAGCTCGGCGGCTTCATCCTGATCGACAAGATCGGCAACGCCACCGTCGGCGCCGGCCTGATCCGCCACACGCTGCGCCGGGCCAAGAACGTGCACTGGCAGGCGATCGAGGTCGGCCGCGATGCGCACGCCGCCCAGAAGAACCAGCGCCCGCGCGTGCTGTGGTTCACCGGCCTGTCCGGCGCCGGCAAGTCCACCATCGCCAACCTGGTCGAGCGCCGGCTGCACGCGCTGGGCCGGCACACCTTCCTGCTCGACGGCGACAACATCCGGCACGGGCTGAACAAGGACCTGGGCTTCACCGACGCCGACCGGGTCGAGAACATCCGCCGCGTCGGCGAGGTGGCGCGGCTGATGGCGGACGCCGGGCTGATCGTGCTGACCGCCTTCATCTCGCCGTTCCGCGCCGAGCGCCGGCTGGT
>CAXUBN010000364.1:0-2773 GCA_964249255.1 uncultured Acetobacteraceae bacterium
GACCACCACCGCCACGGTGCCGAGGCTGGCGGCGGGCCAACCCAGCTCGTCCAGCGCCCGGCGCAGCAGCACCGGCAGCAGCGTGGCGGCGCCCCGTCCGTCGACGGCGCCGTGTTTGCATACCCCGTCGCCGTCCAGCAGCCCGAACGAGGCTCCCAGCGCCGACGAGGCCGCGTTCAGCACCACGCTCCGCGGCCGGTCGCCGGCCCGGCTCACAGCAGCATGCAGGCTTCGTCGAAGGCGAGCCGTGGCGCCCGGGACGTTGCCGGCGCGCCGTCGGCGTGACCCAGGTTGACCAGGAAGTTGGAGCGCCAGCCCGGCCCGGCCAGGAAGATCTCGTCGACGCGCCCGTTGTCGAAGCCCGACATCGGCGACACGGCGAGGCCCAGGGCCCGCGCGGCCAGGATCAGGTATCCGCCCTGCAGCGTCGCGTTGCGGAACGCGGTCTCCTCCGCCAGCCCGCCGTCGGCGGCGAACCAGGACCGCGCCTCCTCGCCCGGGTACAGCCGGGGGAACTGCTCGAAGAACGCCGGGTCGTGCGCCACGATCACCGTGACTGCGGCCTCCATCACCCGGTCCATGTTGCCGGGCGACAGCGCCGGCCGCAGCCGTTCGCGGCTGTCGCGCGACCGGAGGAACACGAACCGACCGGGCTGGCAGTTGCCCGAGGTCGGCGGAAGCTTCAGCAGGTCGTAGAGCCGGCGGAGCGTGTCCTCGTCCACCGGCGCGTCGGCCCAGGCGGACGGGGTGCGAGCCTGGCGGAACAGGAGGTCGAGCGCCGCCTCGTCGACAGCCATCGCCGGTGCCCGGTCGGTGTTATCCGGGGCCGTGCGCGGTCAGGCCTCGACCTGCTCGACTGCCACCACCTCGGGCACGTAATGGCGCAGCATGTTCTCGACGCCGTGCTTCAGCGTGGCGCGCGACGACGGGCAGCCGGCGCAGGCGCCCTGCATGTGCAGCCGGACGATGCCGTCGCGGTAGCCGCGGAACACGATGTCCCCGCCGTCGCCGGCCACCGCCGGCCGCACCCGCGTGTCCAGCAGCTCCTTGATCTGGAGGGCGATCTCCTGGTCCTCGGGCGCCACGTCCTCGAACGCGGCGTCGCCATCCGCGTCGACCACCGGGCGGCCCGACACGAACTGGTCGACGATGATCGCCAGCACCTGCGGCTTCAGCTCGCTCCAGGCGACGTCGTCGGACTTGGTGACCGCGATGAAGTCGCCGCCCAGGAACACCCGGGCGACGCCCGGCTCCTCGAACAGCGCGGTGGCCAGCGACGAGCGGCTGGCGGTCTCGGCGCCGGTGAAGTCGGCGGTGCCGGAGCCGCCCATGACGTCGCACCCCGGCAGGAACTTCAGGGTCGCCGGGTTTGGCGTGTCCTCGGTCTCGATGAACATGGGGCGGGTTCCTGTGCGCGGCTGTGCGCGGGCTGATCGGCCGGTGCGGCGTTGGCGTGTGTCATGTGGCAAGACCGCTCCCGGAGGCAAGGGGCGGCGCTTTTCCGGTTGACACCGCGCGCATGGTCCTGCCCATCCAGGGGTGCGGCCCGGCGGGCGCCGATTCCGGCGGATGATGACGGCCGCGGAACAGTTTCGGCGGATGCGTTGATGCGACAGATGAACAGGGTCACCCGATCGCGCCGCCTGGTCGGGGCCATCGCGCTGGGTGCCGCGCTGCTGGCGAGCGCCACCTCGTCGCGGGCGGCGCGGATCGCCTTCGTGCTGAACTCCGCCGACGCCTCGATCAGCGAGTTCGACATCGACAGCCACCAGCTTGTCCGCCGCATCCCCGTGCTGCGCGAGCCGCACCACATGGCCGTCACCCCCGACGGCCGCACGCTGGTGGTGGGCGACACCGCCGGCAATGCCGCCTTCTTCCTGGACGCGCAGACCGGGCTGCCGGAGCGGCACGCGCCGATGGCTGACCCGTACCAACTCCAGTACAGCCCGGACGGGCGCACCCTGGTGGTGGCGGGGCTCGCGCGCGACCAGGTCGACATCTACGACGCCGCCACGCTGACCCTGCGGCACCGCGTGCCGGCGGCCTCCATGCCCAGCCACATCAACTACAGCCCGGACTCCTCGGTCGCCTACGTGAGCCTGCAGGACACCGGCCGGCTGATCGCGATCGAGGTCGCCACCGGGCGGGTGCTGTGGAACACGCCGGTCGGCAGCACGCCCGCCGGCGTGCTGTGGCACAACGGCAGGATCCTGGTCGGCGACATGGGGACCAACTTCGTCGCCTCCGTCGATCCGGCCACCGGCGCGGTGGATCGCCGGATCGAGATGGCGCCGGGGCCGCACAACCTGTTCGTGATGCCCTCGAAGCGCCTGCTCTACGTGACCTGCCGGGTGTCCGGCACGATCGAGCAGCTCGATTGGGACAGCCTCGCGATCCTCAGGACCTTCCACGTGCCGGGCGGCCCCGACGACATCGTGTTCGGGCCCGACGGCAAGCTGTGGGCGACGCTGCGCTGGCGGCAGAAGGTGGCGATCCTCGACCCCGCCACGGGCACCGTCGCCTATATCCCGACCGGCCGCAGCCCGCACGGGATCTGGCTGAACACCGCGCTGCCGTCCCGCCAGCTCAGCATGCGGTAGGCCGGACCCCGGCCCGGGGCGATCGGCATCGCGGCCTCAGAGCCTGTTTGGGAATGGGGTGTGCCGAGTGAGAGTGAGCCGGCGCGACAGCGCCGGAGCACATACCGGCGTGTCCGGCGAGAACCGGAGCGGAGCGGCCTCCTGGCCGTGAGCCTCGGCAAGCGCAGACGGGC
>CAXUBN010000365.1:0-2761 GCA_964249255.1 uncultured Acetobacteraceae bacterium
GCCCGGCACTGCCGATGCGGCGGAACGGCACGCCGAGCCGACCGGCGATCGCGGCCGCCTGCCCCGCCGCCGCGGCGTTCCTGTCTTCCAGCACCCAAACCGGCGCGTCCGGCAGCGTCAGCAGCCTTGTCTCCATCGACGCCTGGCCTTCCAGATCAGCACGGCGGATTGTCATCCCGGGCTAGGATAGTGGAGATTGCCGCAGCCCTCATAAAGGGACCACGAGCATGAGCGGATCGATGAGCCCCACCGACGCCCCCGCGCCGATCAAGCATGCCGCCAGCGGCGCGCCAGCCGGCAGTGCCTCAGCCGGCAGTGCCTCAGCCGGCAGTGCCTCAGCCAGCAGCGCCTTGGCCAGCAACGACTGGGACCGTGACGCGGCGCTCACCACGGCGCGGCTGCTGCTGGAGATCCGGGCGATCAACTTTCGTCCCGACGAACCGTACACGCTGACCTCGGGCTGGAAGTCGCCGGTCTACATCGACTGCCGCAAGATCATCTTCTTCCCCCGCGCACGGGCCAAGATCATCGAGCTGGGCGTGGGGAAGATCGGCCGCCACGTCGGCTACGAGAGCATCGAGGTGGTGGCAGGCGGCGAGACCGCGGGCATTCCCTTCGCGGCCTGGATCGCCGACCGCATGCACCTGCCGATGGCCTACGTGCGCAAGAAGCCCAAGGGGTTCGGCCGCAACGCGCTGATCGAGGGCGATACCCCCGAGGGCATGCGCACGCTGCTGGTGGAGGACCTCACCACCGACGGCGCGTCGAAGATCGTGTTCGCCAACTCGCTGCGCGAGGCGGGCGCCATCGTCGACCACGCCTTCGTGGTGTTCTTCTACGGCGTGTTCCCCGGTGCGCACCGCACGCTGGCGGAGATGGGGGTGTCGCTCCATTCGCTGTGCACCTGGTGGGACGTGCTGGAGGCCTGCGCCGAGCGCCCGTACTTCTCGGAGACCGCCGGTGCCGAGGTGCGCCGCTTCCTGGAGGATCCATGCGCCTGGTCGGCCAGGCATGGCGGCGTTGGCAGCGTCGAGGAAGCGATGGCGACCAAGCGGGCCAGGCTGGCGGACGCATAGGACACCACCCGATGGCAGGCGCCGTGCTCGCCTTTGACTCCGGCATCGGCGGGCTCGGCATCGTCCGCGCGCTGCGCCCCCTGCTGCCCCCGGACGCGCGGATCGACTACCTGGCCGACAACGCCGTGTTCCCCTATGGCGAGCTGGCCGACGCGATGCTGGTGGAGCGGGTCTGCGACGTGGTCGGCGCCGCGATCGCGCGGTTGCGGCCGTGCCTGGTGGTGGTGGCCTGCAATACCGCCAGCACGGTGGCGCTGGACGCGCTGCGCGGGCGCCACCCCGCCGTCCGGTTCGTGGGCTGCGTGCCGCCGATCAAGTGGGCGGCGGCCCTCAGCCGCACCCGGCACATCGGCCTGCTGGCGACCGCCGCCACCGTGCGCCGCCCCTACCTGCGCGCGCTACAGGAACGGTTCGCCCCCGACTGCCGGCTGATCGCCTACGGCGCGCGGGAGCTCGCCGACCTCGCCGAGGCGGCGTTCCGCGGCCATCCGATCCGCGAAGACGCCATCCGGCGCGAGCTGGACCGGATGTTTGGCCAGCCGGGCGGGGAGCGGATCGACGTGGTGGGCCTCGGCTGCACCCACTACGGCGCCCTGCTGCCGACACTGCGCGCCCTGTCGCCGGACGGGATCGCCTGGCTCGATCCGGCCGCGGCGGTGGCGCGTCAGGCGGTGGCGATGGCTGGGAAGGTCGATACCGGACCTGGTCGGGCTTGGTTCACCGCTCCGCCCGCCGAGGAGGCTCGCCTGCGCCCGGCCCTGGCCGACCACGGCTACCCGGCGGCACCCGGCCACCTCCCGTTGCCGGCATTCACGGCCTGGGCGGGTCGGGACCTGGGATCACCGGTCCCGACAGGTCAAGGACAGGACCACGGGCGCAACGCCGTCCCGGGCTAGATGCCCAGGCTGGAGCAGGAGATGGACCGATGGCCGACAGCCAGGCTGGCTCCGTCCCATCCGAGCCGCCGGTCACCGCGGCCTCCCTTTACGGCCGCACGGGCGGGCCACACGGTTCGGACATCGTGCAGGGCGGCCTGGGCGATTGCTACCTGATCTCCACGCTTGGGCAGTATGCCGATCGCCAGCCCGACGTGATCCGCAACGCCATCCATTACAACGACAAGGACCACACCCTCAGCGTCGGCCTCTACGACAAGGCCGGACGCGCGGCGACGGTTCAGGTCACGCAGGATGACCTGCGCGCGGATCGTGCCCATGGTTGGGATCATCAGGGCGGGGTCGACGGTTCGGCCTACTGGCGCGGGACGCAGGCCGATGGCTCGGCGCCACCCGCCTGGCCGGCGGTGTTGGAAACGGCCTTATGCCAAGCTGAATGCGACGTCCGCCGCGAACACGATATCCGCCGACCTGGACGGCATCGCGCGCGGCGGATGGCCAAAGGATGCGATCCGTGCCCTGAGCGGTCAATCGGACGCGCGCGAGGTGCAGGCGAGTCAGTTGCGGGACACGAACAAGGCCTATGACCTGATCAACGGTTCGATCAAGGAAGGCCGGCCGGTACTGCTGGCGACCAACCCGATGAAGGACGTGCCGACGGATGGGCTGGTGCGGGGGGAATATTATGGGGAGGGGAACCGGCTCAACTCCGGGCATGCCGACACGGTCGAGGGCATCAGCCGGGGGCGGACGGCAGCGTGTCCCTGACCCTGCGCAACCCATGGGGAC
>CAXUBN010000366.1:0-2745 GCA_964249255.1 uncultured Acetobacteraceae bacterium
CCCTTGGAACCCGATCTTGAGGACAGGACTTCAAGGGACTTCGCTCCTGCCGGGATCGAGCCGCACGGCGGATCGACGGGCAGAGCCCCCGCCCCCGCCCCGAGATCCTCCGCATGCCCTCGCGCCGTGCCTCGTCCACCTTCATCCTGGCCACCATCGCACTTGATGCGCTGAGCTTCGCGATCGTGATCCCGGTCGTGCCCGATCTCGTCATGCAGCTGGGCCACCTGCAGCGGGCGCAGGCCTCGCTCTGGCTCGGGGTGGTGTTCGCCGCCTTCTCCTTCATGCAGTTCCTGTGCGCGCCGATCGCCGGCGGCCTCAGCGACCGCTTCGGGCGACGGCCGGTGCTGCTGATCTCGCTGGCGGCGCTGGGCGTGGTCTCGTTGCTGTGGGTCTGGGTGCCGAGCCTGTCGTGGCTCGTGGCGTTCCGCCTCCTTGCCGGCGCCCTGGCCGGCAACATCAGCGCCGCCAGCGCCTACATCGCCGACGTGACGCCGCCGGAACGACGGGCGCGGGCGTTCGGGCTGGTCGGCGCCATGTATGGGCTGGGCTTCGTGGTCGGGCCGGCGTTGGGCGGCTGGCTTGGCACCCTTTGGCTGCGGCTGCCGTTCCTGGTGTCCGCGGCGTTGATCGCGGCCAACGTGCTCTACGGCCTGCTGGTGCTGCCCGAGAGCCTGCCGCCGGAGCGGCGGCGGCGCTTCTCCTGGGCACGTGCCAACCCGTTGGGCTCGCTGTCGCTGTTCCGGGCCAATGGCTGGACGTTGCGGCTCGGTATCGCGTGGTGCTGCGGATGGGTCGCGATCGGCGCGCAGCAGAGCAGTTTCATCCTGGCCAACCAGATGCGCTTCGGCTGGAGCATCGCAGCCAACGGCGGCGCCCTGGCGCTGGGTGGCATCGCCCAGGCGATCGTGCAGGGCCTCCTGGTGTCGAGCGCGATCCGCCGCCTCGGCGCCCGGCGCACCGCAGCGGCCGGCCTCGCCTTCGCCACGGTCGGCTACTGCACGTATGCCTTCGCCGTCGACATCCCCATCCTGTTCGCGGGGATCTTGCTGTTGTCGTTCGGCGCGCTGTCCAACCCGGCGATCCAGTCGTTGCTGTCGGCGGCGGCGGGACCGACCCGTCAAGGCGAGACCCAGGGCGGCCTGTCCTCGCTGCAGGGGCTCAGCATGGTGGTCGGTCCCACCATAACCGGCCTGGTGTTCGAGCTGGCCACTCGCCCGGGCGGTGCGCTGCACTGGCCCGGCGCTCCATTTGCGCTGGCGGCACTCGCCTGCATGGCGGGGCTGCTAGCCGTGGTGTCGCTGCCGTCATCGATGCCCGGGGCGGTGCCAGAGGCCCTGGCATCCCCGCCGGGCGGCGACATGACCGGCAGCGGCGCGCCACGGGCCGCTGGGTCACCCGGGATCGGTGCGCCGGAAGCGGCCTGACGGTCCGGCCCCCCGGACGGGGTCCGGCCGATGTTGCTGACATCCCCCCGGTGGGTTTAGCTGCGCGGCGGGCGCCTGGCCGTCCGGCCCAACCGCCGGCCCGTCCGCCATGGGAGTTGATCGATGACCGGCACTCGAACCGCGCCGTGGAGCTGGCGCCAGCGCGAGCCGACGGGGGTAGACGGATCCCAGCTGGCGCCGCGGCGCAGCGGCCTTCGGCTCGGGCTCTGGGGAGTGATGCACTTCCTGTTCTATTTCCTGCAGCAGATCGCCGAGCTGCTAGCGCCGTTGTTCCTGGTGGTCGGCATCGGCTGGTGGTCGCTGCCGCGGATCGTCGTCGCCGTGACCACCCAGGCCGCCAACACCGATGGCCAGGCCCGTGACGTGCTGAACACGATCTCGGGGGCCATCCCGTCCGGGATGCACCTGGCCGGCTACTGGGTGACACCGGGGGGCCTGATCGCGCTCGGGCTGTCCATGATGGCCGCCGCGGCGATCGGCGCCACGCTGTCGGCCCTCGCCGCGCGCGGCATGTGAGCCGCCCGTCTATCCTGCCCCGCCCGTCCGGGCGGATCCGTGCGGCAGCAGCCGGTAGAGCCGCAGGCTGGGTGGCCAGCGATGCCCGATCGGCCCCCGCCAATGCCACAGCGCCCATAGGCCGGCGGCGATGACGATCAGGCTCGCGAGCCAGAGCAGTCCGATCAGCAGGTCGGTGCGGTCGATCGACCGCCGGCCGGGTGCCGTCCCCGCCAGCATCTGCCCGGCCCGGGGAACCGCCAGCGAGGTCGCGGGGAGGGTTGGCAGGACGTCGGCGACCGTTTGCCCGCCCGTCACCATCCCCTCCTCCAGGACCGGCGCGTCCAACTGCGGCGCGTCCGACTCCGGCACGTCGCCCGCCACGGCCAGCGCCACGTCCGGGCTCGGCATCACGCGCCATTCACTGGCGCAGCGGGCGCACCGCAGCTTGCGCGGCCGCTGCAACGCCGGGATCTCGTACTCCGTCTCGCAGGACGGACACAGTACCTGCATGGATGGTCGCCGCCGTTTTGCCGCCGTGTCGCACGATGTCACCAAATCCTTCAGGATTGCTGAACGGTGATTCGGCTCCGCGACGTGAGCCTGCGCTACGAGCGCGCCGGCACTCCGGTCGGGGCACCGGGCGGACCGCCTGGGGGCGCGCTGCACGGCATCAGCACCGTGATCCCGACCGGGGCGTTTCGCTGGGTGCTGGGCGCGTCGGGCGCCGGCAAGACGAGCCTGCTGCGGCTGCTGAGCCTGGGCGCCCGCCCGACCGGCGGCCGGCTGGAGCTGTTCGGCG
>CAXUBN010000367.1:0-2735 GCA_964249255.1 uncultured Acetobacteraceae bacterium
TCCGGGCGCTGCAGTCCCTGCGGGGCGTGGCCGTGCCTGGCTGACACCGGCCGGTCGCGGTCGAGAACGCGGCCAGGGACGTGCTGGCGATCATGGCGGCGACCATCGCTCGCCGCGTCCTAACAGGCGGTTAACGACCGGTCCGGCCGGTGTCAGCCAGGCACGGCCACGCCCCGCAGGGACTGCAGCGCCCGGATACCCGGCAGCGTCTTGCCTTCCAGCCATTCCAGGAACGCGCCGCCGGCGGTGGACACGTAGCTGAACCCGTCCGCCGCCCCGGCATGGCGCAACGCCGACACCGTGTCGCCGCCACCCGCCACCGAGCGCAGCGTGCCGGCCTTGGTGAGGGCCGCCACCGTGCGCGCCAGCGCGTTGGTGCCGGCGTCGAACGGCTCGATCTCGAACGCGCCCAGCGGGCCGTTCCAGACCAGGGTGCGGAGCTTCGCCACCTCCGCGGACAGGTGCGCCACCGTCAGCGGCCCCGCATCCAGGATCATCGTGTCCGCCGGCACCGCGTCGATGGGCACGGTCTCGTTGGGCGCACCCGCCTTGAACTCGCGCGCCACCACCGCGTCGGTGGGCAGCAGGATGCGGGCGCCGCGGGCCTCCGCCTGCGCCAGGATGGCGCGCGCGGTGTCGTGCATGTCGGCCTCCTGCAGCGAGCGGCCGACCGCGACCCCCTGCGCCGCCAGGAACGTGTTGGCCATGGCGCCGCCGATGATCAGCACGTCCACGCGGGCCAGGATGTTGCCGATCAGGTCGAGCTTGGTGGAGATCTTGGCGCCGCCCACCACCGCGCCGACCGGCCGCTCCGGGTTCTCGAGCGCCAGCGTCAGCGCGTCGAGCTCGGCCTGCATCAGCCGGCCGGCATGGGCGGGCAGGTGACGCGCCACGCCCTCGGTGGAGGCGTGGGCGCGGTGGGCGGCCGAGAACGCGTCGTTGACGTAGAGGTCGGCGAGCCGGGACAGCGCCAGCGACAGGTCGGGGTCGTTCAGCTCCTCGCCGGGATGGTAGCGGGTGTTCTCCAGCACCAGCACGTCGCCGTCGCGCATCGCCGCCACCGCCGCCTCGGCCTCCGGGCCGATGCAGTCCGGCGCGAAGTGCACCGGATGGCCCAGCACGCCGGCCAGCGCGTCCCGCACCGGGCCCAGCGACATGGTCGGCACCCGCTGGCCCTTCGGGCGGTCGAAGTGGCTGACCACGATCACGCGGGCGCCCTTGTCGGCGAGCTCGCGGATGGTGGGGGTCAGCCGCTCCAGCCGGGTGAGGTCGGTGATCCGGCCTTCCCGCACCGGCACGTTGAGGTCGGCGCGCAGCAGCACGCGCTTTCCCCGGCAGTCGAGGTCGTCGATCGTCCGGAAGGAGGTGGTGGCGCTCACGGTCAGAGCGCCCCGAACACCGCGGCGGTGTCGGCCATGCGGTTGGAGAAGCCCCACTCGTTGTCGTACCAGCCGCACACCCGCACCAGCTTGCCGCCGTCGATCAGCGCCGTCTGGGTGCTGTCGAACGAGCAGGACGCCAGCACGTGGTTGAAGTCGGTGCTGACGCAGGGGTCGGTGGAGTAGGCCAGGATGCCCTTGAGCGCGCCCTCGGCCGCGTCGCGGAACAGGCCGTTCACCTCGGCCACCGAGCCCGGGACCTTGGCCGGCACGAAGTCCAGCGAGACCAGCGACACGTTGGGGGTGGGCACGCGGATCGCGGTGCCGTCGAGCTTGCCCTTCAGCTGCGGCAGCACCAGCCCCACGGCGCGGGCCGCGCCGGTCGAGGTCGGGATCATGTTCAGCGCGGCGGCGCGGGCGCGGTGCGGGTCCTTGTGCAGCGTGTCCACCGTGCGCTGGTCGCCGGTGTAGGAATGGATGGTGACCATGTAGCCGCGCTCGATGCCGTAGGCGCTGTCCAGCACCTTGGCCATCGGCGCCAGGCAGTTGGTGGTGCACGACGCGTTGGAGATCACCGTCATGTCGGCGGTGATGGTGTCGTGGTTGACGCCGAACACGATCGTGGCGTCGACGCCGTCGGCCGGGGCCGACACCAGCACCTTGCGGGCGCCGGCGGTGATCAGCTGCGCCGCGGCTTCCTTCTTGGTGAACAGGCCGGTGCATTCCATCGCCACGTCGACGCCCTGGTAGGGCACCTTGGACGGGTCGCGCTCGGCCGACACCGTGATCGGGCCGTAGGTGCGGCCGTTGGCCTCGAGGGTGATGGCGTTGCCCTCGGCGGTCACGGTGCCGGGGAAGCGGCCGTGCACGCTGTCGTAGCGCAGCAGGTGGGCGTTGTCGCTGACCGAGCCCAGGTCGTTGATGGCGACCACCTCGACGTCGGTGCGCCCGCTTTCGACGATGCCGCGCAGCACCAGCCGGCCGATCCGTCCGAAGCCGTTGATCGCAAGTTTCACAGCCATCGATCCTGTTCCCCTTTCCTATCCAACCCGTTGCGCGGCGTCCGCCCGGGACGCCTGGAGGTCGAGGCGCCGGCGCACCCGCGCCGCCACCGCGTCCGGCGTGATGCCGAACTGCCGGTGGGGCGTGTCCGCCGTCGCCGCGCCGAATCCGTCCATGCCGATGAAGACCCCGTCCGGACCGAGCCAGCGTTCCCAGCCGAAACCGGATGCCGCCTCGATGCCGACCCGGAGCGCCTTCCCCAGAATGGCCTCACGATAGGGCGACGGCTGCGCCGCGAAAAGCTCCCAGCACGGCAGCGACGCCACCGCGACCGGGATCCCCTGCGCATCCAGC
>CAXUBN010000368.1:0-2732 GCA_964249255.1 uncultured Acetobacteraceae bacterium
GGCCGGTGGAGCCGGATGAGATGCTCCGGGTGTTCAACTGCGGCATCGGCATGGCGCTGGTGGTGAGCAACGTCGCCAGCGCGTCCTCCATGCTGGCGGAGCTGGGCGAGGCATTCACCCTGATCGGCCGCATCGAGGCGGCGCCGACGCCGGACGCGCCCCCTGCCCTGCGCTTCTCCGCCCCGCCGGCATTCTGACGGTGGCCGACCGCGCCCGGGTGGCGGTGCTGATCAGCGGCCGCGGCAGCAACATGACGGCCCTGATCGAGGCCGCGCGCGACCCGGACTATCCGGCCACCGTCGCGCTGGTGCTGAGCAACGAGCCGGAGGCTGCCGGGCTGCGCATCGCCGCCGACGCCGGCATTCCCACCATGGCCATCGATCACCGTCCCCATGGGCGCGACCGCGAGGCGCACGAACGGGCGATCGACGCGGCGCTGCGGCAGGCCGACATCGGGCTGGTCTGCCTGGCCGGCTACATGCGGCTGCTCACCCCCTGGCTGGTCGGGCGGTGGCAGGGCCGGATGCTGAACATCCACCCGAGCCTGCTGCCCGCCTTCCCCGGGCTGCACACGCACGAGCGGGCGCTGGCCGCCGGCGTCCGGGTGCACGGCTGCACCGTGCACCTCGTGACGGAGGTGATGGACCAGGGCCCGATCATCGGCCAGGCGGCGATCACGGTGCGAGCCGACGACACGACGGAGACGTTGGCAGGACGCGTGCTGGCGCAGGAGCACGTGCTGTATCCTGCGGCGCTGGCCCGGCATCTCGGCCGGGCAGCGTCGATCCCGAGCGATCGGCCGCTGCTCGCGTTCTAGACCGCGTCATGGCCCGGCCGGGCGACGCCTTGGCCCGATCCAGGCGATCGACCGTTTCCGGCGGCTGGAACCTACAGACACCTGCCACCCGGGCATCTGCCTTCGCTTCCGGACGCGGATCTGGAGACAACCCGGCTGGACTGGGAACCACGGCCTGGCGTCACCGATGGTGGACCCTCGCGTTCTCAACGATCAGCAGAGGGACTAGAAGCTTCATCTTGTATGTTGGAGTGTCGTGTCCTGGATAACGAACGGCGTTCCAATCGCCCATCCCATTCCAAGTCATCACAGGATCTGTTCCGGCTTTGCATCGCTTCCGCACTGCTGCTCTCGTCCTGCGGTAACATCACCGACTCGACGAACACGGATGTCGAGCCGGGTCGAAGCCGCTTGGAAAAGTGCATCCAGACGCGCACCTCGCTGCCGCTGCTTGGGGTCCCTGGCGACAGCCCGATCGTTCCGGTGCAGGTCGGTGGGCGGAAACTGGCGATGTTCTTCTCGCCGGGCTTCGTCCCGGTGCTGCTCCGCAACAACGGACCAATCTCGTTCGGACGGTTCCGACGCTTGGACCTGCGTCAACAGGATGGCGACGATCTACCGGCCTATACGTCGGTCGCGCGGGGTCTTTCCATCGGAAACCTGAAGCCCGTGGACCAAAAGGGCTACCTGTTGCCGGAGCCGGATGATCGCGACGTGAACGGACGTCCCGTCATCGGGATGCTGGGGCGGGATGTCCTGCCGAAGGACGCCGTCGTGGAGCTCGATCTACCAGGGCGGCGGATCAGCATCTCAAGCCGTCCGGATGATTGCGCGGATCCCCCTCATCCTCCCCTGACCCGTTCGATCGAGATGCAGCAGGAGGTTCTGCTGGTGCCGGTGCAGATCGACGGTCGATCGGTGGAGGCCATCCTGGAGCCCGACCTTCCGGTCAGCATCCTGCCCAAGGCGATCGCCAACAGGATCGGGATCAGCGACGCGGACCTTGCGGACGATCCCTCGGTGGTCACGAGGTTCGGGAGGGGCATCCTGGGACGACGCCACCATGTCAGCTCCCTGGTCGTGGGTGATACGCACCTGCCCCACTTCACCTTCGACGTCGAGGACGATGTCAGCTATGCGATGCTCGGCCTGAACCTCTTCGAGCTGGGCAGGGGAACGTTCGATTTCGCCAACCAGAGGTTCCTGTTCGAGAAGACGGTCGACGTGCTGCCGCCCTCGACCAACATGCACTTCGACCGCACGCGGGTGGCCCACGTCAGCGTCGATGAGTGAGTCGCCCCGTCATCGCCTCAAGGCCAGGCCGGCCGCGACCGCCAGCAGGTTCACGATCGTCAGGTACCAGGCCGGGGAGGCCGGGTCGCCGGTCCAGTGGATCAGGGTGGTGAACACGACCTGCGCGGTGCCGCCGAACAGCGAGACCGCGAGGGCGTAGAGCGCGCCGAAGCCGGTGGTGCGGACGGCGGGCGGGAACAGCTCGACCAGCAGCACCACCGAGCCGGCGAAGCCGCCCACCTGAAGGGCGGCGATGGCGGCGATCACGCCGGCGAACACCCAGGCGTCCGGATGGGCGTTCAGCAGCAACAGCAGCGGCGCGATCAGCAGGCCCAGCAGCAGGCGGGGCAGCACGATCACCGGGATGCGGCCGATCCGGTCCGACAGGTGGCCGGCGCCCAGCGCCGCCACCGTGCCGGCCACGCCCACCACCACGGTGCCGAGCAGGGCCAGGCCGGTCGGCAGGTGCAGCACGGTCAGCGCGTAGGTGGTGGTGTAGTTGACGAAGTACTGGCTGATCGTGCCGGCGGTGAGCAGGGTCATCGCGCACAGCAGCGGCAGGGCGCCGCCCGAGACCAGCAGCCGCATCCGGCCGGGGGCCGGGCCGGCGACGGCGGCCGGCGCCTCCGTCAGCCCGCGGCGC
>CAXUBN010000369.1:0-2721 GCA_964249255.1 uncultured Acetobacteraceae bacterium
CTCATGAACGACACGAAGAAGCCCCGCAGCGCCAGGAACCCGACGGCGTCGACCAGGCCGGCCAGCGCCGCCAGGCAGGCGGCGAGCAGCAGGATGCGCAGGTCGGTCCGGTTCATCGTGGTGTCCCCGTGTCGCGATCGGCCCGTTCGGAGCCTGTTCGAGAACGTGGCATGCCGGGGGTCCGGCTCGCTTGTCTGCGCATGATCGCGTTCCCGGCCAGGACGCCTCGCTCCAGGTGAGGGTGGGCGCGCTGCACCCCCGGCCGATTGTCGAAACCCGCCCGGCCCCTATGCTGCCGCGTCGAGCGTGGAGGGGTCCCGATGGCGGCAGACAGCCTGGTTTCCAATCCGCACGGGGCCGGCGCGGTGCCGGACCGGCCGATGGGGGCGGCCGAGCGCCGCGCCGCCGTCCATGTGGTGACGGCCTGCTACCTCGGCTGGATGCTGGACTCGTTCGACTTCTTCATCATGGTGTTCGTGCTGGACACCGTGGCGCGCTCGTTCGGCGTCACCGTCGCCGCCACCGCCTGGGCGATCACCATTACCCTGGCCTGCCGGGTGATCGGCGCCTGGGGCTTCGGCCGCCTGGCGGACCGGTACGGCCGTCGTCCGACCATGATGATCAACGTGCTGTGCTATGCCGCCTTCGAGCTGCTGACGGGCTTCGCGCCGAGCTTCACGGCGTTCCTGGTGCTGCGGGCGCTCTATGGCGTCGCCATGGGCGGCGAATGGGGGGTCGGCGCCTCGCTGGCGATGGAGAGCGTGCCGGCGCGCTGGCGCGGCGCCGTGTCCGGCATCCTTCAAACAGGCTACCCGACCGGCTACCTCGTCGCCTCGCTGTTGTTCATCGCGGAGCCGTGGATCGGCTGGCGCGGCATGTTCATGGTCGGCGCGGTCCCGGCGCTGCTGGTGCTCTACATCCGACGCACCGTGCCCGAGAGCCCGGACTGGGCGCTCCGCGCCGCCGCCCCGGTGGAGGGCCCGCTGTCGGTGCTGCGCCGCCACGCCGCGCTGAGCGTGTATGCCATCGTGCTGATGACGGCGATGCTGTTCTTCTCGCACGGCTCGCAGGACCTGTATCCCAAGCTGTTCCTGGCCGGGTTCCACCATCTCCAGCATGCCACCGTGGTGGCGATGATGGTCACCTACAACCTGGGCGCCATCGGGGGCGGGCTGTGCGTCGGCATCGCCAGCCAGCGGATCGGCCGCCGCTGGGCGCTGGTCGCGGCAGCGCTGCTGGCGCTGCCGGTGATCCCGCTGTGGGCGTTCGGCACCGGCGTGCTGCCGCTGGCGGTCGGCGGCTTCCTGATCCAGTTCTGCGTCCAGGGCGCCTGGGGCGTGGTGCCGGCCTACCTGAACGAGATCTCGCCTGCCGCCATCCGCGGCACCTTTCCCGGCGTGGTCTACCAGCTGGGCAACCTGCTGGCCGCGCCCAATGCCAACCTGCAGGTCCGGCTGGCGACACTGCCCGGCAGCGACATCCGCTGGGCGCTGGCCGCCGTCATCGCGGTGGTGGCGGTCCTGGTCGCGGTGCTGGCGGCGCTGGGGCGGGACACGCGGCTCGTGCGGATGGGGCGGGATCGGGTTGAGAGGGCGTGGAGGTCAGGGGCTTAACCCGCCAAGGACGGTGATGGTTAATCCTAAAGGTAATTCTCAACTGTGCAGTATAAACTCAACTACTGTCGACTTGTTGCGATCCTGCAGTCGAGCTTTGGCCGCTAGCCGAAGATCCTCCAGGTAGAAGGCGGCATCGTGGTCACCAGCCACGATCTTGTTGCCGTCGTCCTCGTGGGCGGCAGCCGAACAGGATTTGCAGCATCCGGTCAACGAAGGTTGCCGGCGCAACGCCGTGGGCGCCGGTCAGCGCGATGCCGTCGGCCAAGGCCTCGATCGCCATCGTGGTCATCATGTTGCTGGCGACCCTGGCGGCATTTGCCTGGCTCGGACGGTTGCCCATGACGACAATGCGTTAGCCGATCGCGTCGACCAGCGGGTGCATCGTCCGATCGCTGCCGGGGCACTGGCCGCCACCACGTTGAGCTTGCCGCCTCGGACAGGTCCGACCCGCTGAACACCGGGGCCGATACGTCGCCAAGGCCGGCGGTGGTGTGTCGCTCGGCCAGCTCGTCGGCATAGGCGACGGAGATCGTGACCGCCACAATGTGCACCAGCCCGGGGTGCACCCCGGCAGGCCGACATCCGGGATCAGCGACGATGCGGCTGCCGGCGATCGCGTCCGCCGCGGTGGGCGAGCGGTTCCAAGCGCGGATGCCGTGCTCGCCTCCATGTACTTTTTGATGCCCCGAGTCTTGATGATTGGGTTTCAAGGGCCCCGCCCTTGATGGGGTCAAGGGGCAACGCCCCTTGGCACTAAAGGCTGGCCCACACGATCCGGTGCGACCATTCCGGGCGGTCGGCGATGGCGCCGCCGCGCCGGTCCAGCGGACGGTAGGGCGTGCCGGCCACGAAGGCGTTGATGCCGCCGTCACCGTGCACCAGCACCCGGTCGTCGGGGCGGATCGGCGCGTCCGGGGACAGGATCAGGATGCCGCCCTCGCGGAACACCGGCTCGAAGCGCCCGTCGTCGAGGTGCACCGCGTAACCGTGCGGGTCGCCCGGCTGGGGTACCTCGGTTTCTTCCCAGCCATGCCCGGACGGGTATCCCATGGCATCGAACAGCTCCGGCTCGCCCAGCCGCGACAGCGGCAGCAGCGGCAGGTGC
>CAXUBN010000370.1:0-2718 GCA_964249255.1 uncultured Acetobacteraceae bacterium
GGCCGGGACCGTGGCGCCCAGCAGGGCGGCGGTCGAAAGAACGGCGAAGAACCGGGTCTTGAAGGTCATGGATATCTCCGGGGGAGTTGGGACAGGCGATCGTGCGGTGCCGGCCCCTGGCAGGGTTTCGGTTCGCAGACGCCCCATATCACGCTGCCCCGTGCCCGTCGCCGGGGAAGTCGGTCAAATCAACAGGATTCCGGCGCAGGCGCCTGAAATACAACACATTCCCGACAGCGGCCGACGCCCAACCATGTCATTTCGAGGGCAAATGTGTCGATCCCGCCGCCGGCCGCCCCGCAACGGCCTGGAAACGCAACGAACCCCGGCGGGACGCCTGCCTTGATTGGTTCTCGAACGGCTCAGGCGGCGCTGTCGCCGCGCCGCTCCATCTTCTTGCGCTCGTGCGGGTCGAGGTAACGCTTGCGGATCCGCACCGCCGACGGCGTCACCTCGACCAGCTCGTCGTCCTCGATATAGGCGATCGCCTGCTCCAGGCTCATGCGGCGCGGCGGCGTCAACAGAAGCGCCTCGTCCTTGCCGGCGGCACGGATGTTGGTGAGCTTCTTTTCCTTGATCGGGTTCACCTCGAGGTCGTTCTCGCGGGAGTGCTCGCCCAGGATCATGCCGACATAGACCTTCTCGCCCGGGTCGACGAACAGCTGGCCGCGCTCCTGCAGCGAGAACAGCGAGTACTGCACCGCGGCGCCGTCCTCCGAGCTGATCAGCGAGCCCTTGACCCGGCCGGCGATGGATCCGGCCCAGGGCTGATAGCCGGCAAACAGCCGGTTCATGATGCCGGTGCCGCGCGTGTCGGTCAGGAATTCGTTGTGGTAGCCGATCAGGCCGCGCGACGGGATCAGGAAGGTCAGCCGCACCTTGCCGCCGCCGGACGGCCGCATGTCCTGCATCTGGCCCTTGCGCAGCGAAAGCTTCTCGACCACGACGCCCGAATACGGCTCGTCCACGTCGACCAGCGCCTCCTCGAACGGTTCCTCGCGGTCGCCGGTCTCGGGGTTATCGCGGGTCAGCACGCGCGGCCGGCCGATGCACAGCTCGAAGCCCTCGCGGCGCATCTGCTCGATCAGCACGCCCAGTTGCAGCTCGCCGCGGCCGGCGACCTCGAACGCCTCGCTTTCGGGGCTGTCGGTTACCTTGATGGCGACGTTGCCCTCGGTCTCCTTGAACAGCCGGTCGCGGATCTGCCGCGAGGTCACCTTCTTGCCCTCGCGGCCGCCGAGCGGGCCGTCGTTCAGGCGAAAGGTCATGGACAGGGTCGGCGGATCGACCGGGATCGCCGGCAGCGCCGCGGTGACCTCGGGAGAGGCGATGGTCTCGGGGATGGTCGCCTCGGACAGCCCGGCCACGGCGACGATGTCGCCGGCCTCGACCTCGTCCGCCGGCACCCGCTCCAGCCCGCGGAAGCTCAGCAGCTTGGTCAGCCGCCCGGTCTCCACCACCGAGCCGTCGGCACGCAGCACCCGCACCGGCATGTTGGTGCGCGCCCTTCCCTGCTCGACCCGGCCGGTCAGCACGCGGCCCAGGAAGTTGTCGGCCTCCAGGATGGAGGCGACCATCGCGAACGGTGCGTCCTTGTTGAGGTTCGGCGCCGGCACGTGGCTCAGCACCAGGTCGTAGAGCGGCGCCAGGTCCTTCTTCGGGCCATCCAGCGTGTCGTCGGCCCAGCCCTGGCGGCCGGACGCGAACAGCATGGGGAAGTCGAGCTGCTCGTCGTCGGCGCCCAGGGCCGCGAACAGGTCGAACATCTCGGTGTGCACCTCGTCCGGGCGCGCGTCCTGGCGGTCGACCTTGTTCACCACCACGATCGGCTTGATGCCGCGCGCCAGCGCCTTGGTCAGCACGAACTTGGTCTGCGGCAGCGCGCCCTCGGCCGCGTCCACCAGCACGATGGCGCCGTCCACCATGTTCAGGATGCGCTCGACCTCGCCGCCGAAGTCGGCGTGGCCCGGGGTGTCGATGATGTTCACCCGCGTGTCCTTCCAGACAACGCTGGTGCACTTGGCCAGGATGGTGATGCCGCGCTCGCGCTCCAGGTCGTTGCGGTCCATCGCGCGCTCGGCCACCACCTGGTTCTCGCGGAACGAGCCCGACTGCCGCAGCAGCTGGTCGACCAGGGTGGTCTTGCCATGATCGACGTGCGCGATGATGGCGATGTTGCGGATGTCCATGCGTGCGACCTGTGTCCGTGCTGATGCCGGCGTGCGCCAGCAGGCCCGCGGGCCGCCGGCCCCGGGCGTGACGTGGCGGCTAGATAATGCTGCGCTGCGTCGTTTGCACGTCTTTATTGGGTGAAGGCCAGGGGCCCTGCCCCTGGACCCCGGCAAAGGCTCAGCCCATGCGATCCAATCCTTGAAAGGCAGGCTCCACGGATCTCATCCCACCAGCGCGCGCAGGTCCGCCTGCGGGCGTGCCCCGAAGTGCGAGATCACCTCGGACGCGGCGACGCTGCCGATGCGGCCGCACTCGGCGATCGGCCTGCCCGCGGCCAGCCCGGCCAGGAAGCCCGCCGCATAGGCATCGCCGGCGCCGGTGCTGTCCACCACGCGGGTCTGCACCGGTGGGATGTCGGTGCGCTCGCCGCGACGCAGCACCACGCTGCCCTTCTCGCCGCGGGTCAGCACGGCCAGCTCGACCTCGCGGGCGGCGTGGGCGGCGGGCGCCACGGAGTCGGGCGCCCCCGAGAGCGGCACCCAAGCG
>CAXUBN010000371.1:0-2716 GCA_964249255.1 uncultured Acetobacteraceae bacterium
GGCGGCTGGGACCGGGGCCGCGATCGCCGGCACGCTCAGCCGCTCGCATTGCTCGGCCGCCTCCACCGCGATCGCGCGCCAGCGGTCGGCGTTGATGCGTGCCGCCACCGTTCGCTCGGTCACGACCGGCTGCAGCGCGGCGGCGCCGAGCTCGGTCGCCATCCGAACCACCAGGTCGGTGGCGTCGCGCTTCAGCGGCGCGAACAGCAGGGTGGGGCCGGGCTCCGGTGCCGGCGAACGCAGCCGCTCCTCGATGCGGAAGCTGCCCTGCCCCTTGCGCAGCGCGTCGATGCGCGCGCGCCATTCGCCGTCACGGTCGTTGAACAGCCGCACCGGATCGCCCACGCCGCGGCGCATGACGCTGCCGAGGTAGTGCGCCTGGCCAGGCGACATCGGCAGCGTCGCCGCTGTGAGGAGCGCACCGGTCTCCGGCTCGACGTGAAGTCTCGGCCCGTCCTGCACGTCCGCACTCCGTTGACCCGGTGTTCCACCCTTCCTAGCAGGAGCGCATGGCCCACACCGACATCGCCGCCACCGGCTGGATCCGTCGCCTGCCGGTACGCTGGCAGCCCTACGCGCTGCTGGCGCGGCTCGACCGGCCGATCGGGATCTGGCTGCTGCTGCTGCCGGGCGTGTGGGGCATCCTGCTGCCGGCGGGCGTGCCGGCCGCGCGGCGGCTGTGGCTGCTGCTGTTGTTCGCCGTCGGCAGCGTCGTGATGCGGGCCGCCGGCTGCGTCGTCAACGACATGTGGGACCGCGACATCGACCGCCGCGTCGCCCGCACGGCCGGGCGGCCGCTCGCCTCCGGCGCGCTGCGCATGCGGCATGCGTGGACATTCCTGGGGCTGCTGCTGTGTGCCGGCCTGGCCGTGCTGCTGTCGTTGAACCGGCTGTGCTGGGCGCTCGGCATGGGGGTGCTGGTGCTGGTGGCGGTGTATCCGCTGGCCAAGCGCGTCACCTGGTGGCCGCAGCTGGTGATGGGGTTCACCTTCGGATTCGGGGCGCCCATGGGCTATGCCGCCGCCGCCGGCCGCATCGACGGCGCGGCCCTGGCGCTCTACGCCGCCGCGATCCTGTGGGACCTGGGCTTCGACACGATCTACGGGTTCCAGGACATCGCCGACGACGTGCTGGTCGGTGTGAAGTCCACCTCGCGGTTGTTCGCGGCACGGCCGCGGCAGTTCGTGGGCGGCTGCTACGTCCTGGCGCTGGCGGCGCTCGCGATCGCCGGCTGGCGCGCCGGGCTCGGCATCCTGTTCTGGCCGCTGCTGTTGCTGCCGGCGCTGCTGCTGTTCTGGCAAGCGATCCGGCTCGACATCGGCAGGCCGGCGCTCTGCCTGCACCTGTTCCGTAGCAACCGGGAGGTTGGGCTGGCGGCCGCGGTCGCGTTGCTGGCCGGTCAGTTGGCGTAGCGAGGCACGCTGCCCATCCCGGCCAATCTCACGGCGCCGCTGCGCTCGGCGGACCGCGCCGGCGAGCCGGCGATCGCGCATGGATCGTCGGACTTGAACATGTCGACCCCGGGGTCGGGCAGGTCGCTGGGCGCCTTGTCCCGCTCGACCAGGGCCGATCGGGCTTCCGGCGGCCATGCCGCGTCCCGCGTCATGGTCGCGAGGTCGTGGCTCAACAACCGCCGCTATGGTGTGTTCCGCGGCGGTAACCCTTCTGCCGGAGAACAAGCATGCCGCGGGGCGACAAGTCGAAATACACCGACAGGCAGGAGCGCAAGGCGGACCATATCGCCGAGGGCTACGAGCGGCGGGGCGTGCCCGAGGATGAGGCCGAGCGCCGCGCCTGGGCCACCGTCAACAAGGACGATGGCGGCGGCAAGGCCGGCTGCTCGGGCACGACGGCCTCGACCGGTCATCCGGCCGCGAAGCGCGGCGGCAAGATCGGCGGCCAGGCGGCGGCGTCGCGCCCGAAGGCCGACCGGTCCGCCGCCGCACGCAAGGCCGCCGCGACGCGCAAGCGCAGTGCGAAAACAAGCGAGGCCGGCTCGTAACAGGTTTCGGATACCCGGTGGTGCATCATCGGGCGGCACCGGAGGTGGGATCGACCTCGAGACGGCCGACGAAGCTGACGGCCGGCGGTAAACGGGTGGATCAAGTCATGTTCGGCGACGATGCGCGGCCGAGCCCGCCCGGCACCGTCAGGTGATGCGCGCCGTCCGCAGCCGCAGCGCGTTGGACAGGACCGCCACGCTGGACAGCGCCATCGCGCCCGCGGCCAGCATCGGCGACAGCGTCAGGCCAATGGAGGGATACAGCGCCCCGGCCGCCACCGGGATCAGCACGACGTTGTAGCCGAACGCCCAGGCGAGGTTCTGCCGGACGTTGCGCATCACCGTCCGCGCCAGCACGATCGCGGACAGCACCGCGGCCGGGTCGTTTCCCACCAGCACCACGTCGGCGGCCTCCACCGCGATGCCGGTGCCGCCGCCCGGCGCGATGCCGACATCCGCCTCCGCCAGCGCCGGGGCGTCGGTGACGCCGTCGCCCACGAACACCAGCGTGTCCGCCTCGCCACGTCTCAGCGCCCGCAGCGCCGCCGGCTTGTCCGCCGGCAGCAGTTCCGCGCGCACGATGTCGATGCCCAGCGTCCGCGCCACCGCGGCGGCGGTGCGGCGGTCATCGCCGGTCAGCATCGCCACCGCGATCCCGCGTGCGCGCAACGCCCGCACCGCCTCCGACGCGCCCGGCCGCGGCGCATCGGCCAC
>CAXUBN010000372.1:0-2702 GCA_964249255.1 uncultured Acetobacteraceae bacterium
GCGCGCGCGCCGTTTCCGCGCCGAGGCCGGAGGATACGCCCGTCACCAGCACGCGCCGGCCGGACAGGTCGAGCCCGTGCAGCACGTCGTCCGCGGTGGAATGGGCACCAAGTTCCGTTGCCATGAAACGCTTCCTCCTCGGCCGTCCGGCGGCCACACGGCGGCTGTATGGCATGCCGCCAGCGCCGCCGCCGCGCCGGATCGGCGCGGATCCTTGCATGATCCTCTCAATCCGGGGCCCCTTGATCGGGACCGGCCATCCGGGAACGGGCCGCGGAAGGGACACCGGCGATGCTGGACGAGATGATCGCGCGGGCACTGCGCCATGCGGACGACGGCGCCGTCGTCCTGCCGCGGCTGCAGGTGCGCGTCAGCCCGCACACGACCCGGCCGCAGGCGGCGGTGCACGGGCCGATGCTGCACCTGGTGCTGCAGGGGGCCAAGCTGCTGGCGATCGGCGACCGGGTGCTGCGCCTCGATCCGGCCTGCTGCTTCGTCAACTCGCTCGACCTGCCCGCCTCGGGCCGGGTGGTCGATGCGGCGCCCGGGCGCCCGTTCGTCGCCATGAGCCTGTCGCTCGGCCTGGAGCAGCTGGAAACCCTGCTGCCCGAGCTGCCGCCCGATCCGGCCGGGGCCGCCGGGGGGTTGGTGGAAGGGTTCGTCGCGGTTCCGGTGACGCCGGCGCTGCTCGATCCGTGCTGCCGGCTGCTGCGCCTGCTCGACCAGCCGGGGGACGCGCCGGTGCTGGCACCGTTGATCGAGCGCGAGATCCTGTACAGGCTGCTGCGGGGGCCGCAGGGGCCGGCGCTGTGCAGGCTGGCGCGCCCCGACGGCCGGTTGTCCCAGGTCCGCCAGGCGACCGGATGGATCCGCAGCCATTACGACCGGCCGCTCAGGGTCGAGCATCTCGCCCGGATGACGGGGATGAGCGTCGCCTCGTTCCACCGCCACTTCAGGGCGGCGACCGGAACCACCCCGTTGCGCTACCAGAAGAGCCTGCGGCTCCAGCATGCCAGGCGGCAGCTGCTCGGGAGGGAGGATGTCACCCGCGTCGGCCATTCGGTCGGCTACGGGAGCCTGTCGCAGTTCAGCCGGGAATACACTAGGATGTTCGGCTTGCCGCCGTCGCGGGACGTGCGCCGCATGCTTCGCCGGTCGGACGGGGCGCCGTCGTGACGGTGCCCGCCGTCCGCCACGACATGGACAGGCGCAGCGCCGCCGGACGGGAACGATAACCGAGGGAAACGACGTCCATGATCAACCGACTCGCGATCGCCGTCGCGGCGGGCCTGCTCGCCGCGTCGATCACGCCGTGCCTGGCGCAGGCCGACGCGCAGCGCACCAGGCCCCTGCGATCGGTCGGCCTGACGCTGGAGGCGGTCGACAACCCGTTCTTCAAGGCGATGATCAACGGCGTCACCGCGGACGCCAGGTCGGTCAACCCGAACGTGCGGATCGAGGCGGTGTCCTCGAACCGCGACCCGAACAAGCAGGCGGCCCAGATCGACGGCTTCATCGCCACGGGCGTGGACGTGATCATCCTGGACCCCGTCGATCACGACGCCATGCTGCCCGCGATCAGGCGGGCGCAGAGGAACGGCATCGCGGTGGTCGCTGTGCACTTCCTGGCCAGCGGCGTCGACGCGGCGGTGGGAACCGACGACGTCGCGGCCGGACGGCTGTCGTGCCAGGCGCTGGCAACGCTGGTGGGCGGCAAGGGCAACGTCATCATCGAGAGCGGCCCGCAGCGGATCTCGGCCGTCGGTGATCGCGTGCGCGGGTGCCGGGAGGCCCTGGCCGCCCGCCCCGCGGTCACGCTGCTGTCGTTCGACGGCGACGGCAAGGGGTCCAAGGCCGGCGGGCTCGCGCTGACCACCGACGACCTGGCCCGCTATCCCGCGGTCGCCGGCGTCTTCACCATCAGCGAGCCGGAGGCCATGGGCGCGCAGGAGGCGATGACGCGGGCAGGCCGCCGGAACATCGTCATCACCACGGTCGGCGGCGCTCCGGACGCCGCCGACGCGCTCCGGGCGCCCGGCGGGGCGATCGCGGCGACCGCGGCGCTGGATCCCTACGGCATGGGCGAACTGGCCATGAGGGACGGCGCATCGATCCTGAGCGGGCAGAGGCCGGCCCAGCAGGTGACGTTGACGATGCCGAGGCTGGTCGACCGCACCAACGTCGGCGACTATCCCGGCTGGATGCGGCATTGACGAAGGGGCTGGCCGAAGGGCTCGCCCATCACGCGGCATCCGGAGCGAGCGACATGCGGAACATCCTGGACGAGACGACCGCACCGCCGCCGCATGACACCGGGTCGGGCCACGGACGGTGAGCGTCACGCAGTTCATGCCGAACGCCGTGATCCACCTGCACCGCGACGACCTGCCGGACGGGCTCGAGCTCGGCGCCTCGGTCGCGGTCGACACCGAGACCATGGGCCTGCTGCCGCATCGCGACCGGCTGTGCCTGGTGCAGCTGAGCGCCGGCGACGGCGTGGCGCATCTGGTGCAGATGGTGCCGGAGCGGCTGGGCGGCAGCGGCCGGCATCCCAACCTCAAGCGGCTGCTGGCCGACCCCGGCGTGGTCAAGCTGATGCACTTCGCCCGGTTCGACGTGGCGATCCTGCAGCACGCGCTGGGGATCGCGGTGGCGCCGGTGCGCTGCACCAAGATCGCGGCCAAGCTGGTGCGCACCTTCAC
>CAXUBN010000373.1:0-2697 GCA_964249255.1 uncultured Acetobacteraceae bacterium
GTTCCGGACGGCGCGTTCTACGCGTATCCCGGCCTGGCCGGCTGCCTCGGCCGCACCAGCGCCGGCGGACGCCGCATCGATACGGATCACGACTTCGCCCTGGCCCTGCTCGAGGAGCGGCACGTGGCGGTGGTGGCCGGCTCCGCCTTCGGGCTCAGCCCGTTCGTGCGCCTGAGCATCGCCGCCGCCGACGCGGACCTGGAAGAGGCCTGCCGCCGCATCGCCGCCTTCTGCCAGGGCCTCGCCGGCGCCGGCCGCTAGCCGGACGGTCATCCCCGGGGACCGGTCCCATTCTCCCCGGATGCCGTCCTGTAACAAGATTGAAACGACATCGTTCGGGTCCATGCAGGCAAGCATCCCCCCTGACTGGTTCAGCGTGATCGGCGGCTTGATCTTTCGAAATCAATTTCAATTAATCATTCGTTAAGCGATGATGCGGCGGGCCAATCCGGCCCGTTCGGAGAGACAACATGAAAATCATGCGTGTATTGGCGATCGTCGGGGCCGCCATGGCCGCGACCGCGGCGGCCCAGGCCACCTCCATCGGCGACGCGTCCGTCAACCCCCTGGTCGGCAAGCAGCACAAGGTGAGGTACTGCACGGTGTACCAGTGCCTGCAGACGCCGACCGCGCCGGCCGCCCAGCACTAGGCCGCTCCAGGGGCTGATCGGCCAACGCTCGATCAACCCCCGCGAGGCGGGTTGCGCCTGCGACCGGAACGATCCGGCCAGCGCATCCGCCTCGATGCCGCGGTCCGCCGGAGCGGCTGATGCGCGACGTGGTCCACGATCAGGCCCAATATCGACTGGCGGCAGACCCTGCGCGACCCGGTATGAGCCGACCCCGCGATCAAACGACCCGGAGCGGCCAGGCTGGCGACGCCGCCCCACATGGGGCATCTCGTTCGGGAGCCGGCCGGTGCCACGGACACCAGCCCGGCGGCGGCGGCCTCAACCGGAAGGTGTCCCGATGCAGTCCGTGATGGCGCTCCTGCCGAGCCGGGTGCTGCCGCTGACCCTCTGGTTCATCATGTTCGGGATCGGCCTGACCCTGAGGCCAGCGGATTTCCGACAGATCCTGGCGAACCGGAAGGGCTTCGTCCTGGGGTTCGTCAGCATGATCGTCTGCGTGCCCGTGCTGGGCATCGCGCTGGCGCTGCTGGCCGCGCCGTCGCCGGCGCTGCTGATGGGCTTCATCCTGCTGGCCACGACCCCCGGCGGGATCCTCTCCAACGTCCTCACCGACGCAGCGGGTGGCGACGTGGCGCTGTCCGTCTCGCTGAGCATCGTCGTCAGCGTCGTCTACATCGTCACCCTGCCGTTCATCGTGCAGGCGGGGCTGGCGGCGGTCTTCGGGCACGCCGGGGCCGTGGCGATCCCGTTCGCCGCGTCCTTCGGCCACATCGTCGCCGTCACGCTGTTCCCGGCCTCGGCCGGCATGGTCGTCCGGGCGCGCCTGCCCGTGCTCGCCGTCCGCGTCCTGCCGGCGTTGAAGCGGGTCTCGACAACCGTGCTGGTGATCCTGCTCCTCCTGATCGCCGTCCAGCAGTTCGACACGTTGCGGCACGCCTTCGGCCGCCTGATGCTCGTCGTCATCGCCATGAACGCGCTCAACCTCGGCTGGGCGACGGTCCTGTGCAGGGCCGCGCGGCTGCGGCGGCCGGAGTCGGTCGCCATCGTCAACGAGCACCTGATCCGGCAGGAGGGCACCGCCATCTACGTCGCGGTTTCCCTGCTCGGGCGGCAGGACATGTCGTTGCCGATGATCGTCAACAGCTTCGTCGGCATCCTGATCGGCATGCTGTTCGTCGCCGTCCTGCGCAGGTCCGGGACCATCGAGGGCGGCGGCGGCGACCTGAACGAACGCGTCGGGCAACCCGCTGCGGGCCCACCCGGGATCGCGGCGACGCTGCGCCGGACGGCCGGCTCCGGCATCCTTGCCGACGGGCGGCGCATCGCCGCCAGGGACTGAACCTGCAGACCTGGGTGAGCGACGTCGACGCCCCCCGCATGCAGGCGAAGCGGGCATGGATGACCACGGGCACGTCCGGCAGGACGGCGCCCTGGACGACATCCGGTCCGCATCGCATCATCCTGCAAGGGCACTCGCTGCCGCGGTTCCGGCCCCTGGCCGCCCGACCGGAGTCACATGATCCTCCCCCCCGACCGCGTCCATCTCCCGGGCAACCTGAACGCGAGCCGCCTGATCTGCGGCCTCTGGCAGATCGCCGACATCGAGAAGGACGGCCATCCCATGGATGTCGAGGCGGCGGCGGATGCCCTGGACGCCTATGTCGAGGCGGGCTTCGACACCTTCGACATGGCCGATCACTACGGCAGCGCCGAGCTGGTCGCGGGGCGGCTGCTGGCGCGCCACGCCGACCGGGAGCGGCCTCCGGTGGCCCTGACCAAGTGGTGCCCGGAGCCCGGGCCGATGACGCCGGACATCGTCCGCCGCGGCGTGGGCGAGCGGCTGCGCCGGCTGGGCGTCGGGCGCGTCGACCTCCTGCAGCTGCACTGGTGGAGCTTCGAGCATCCGGCCTGGCTCGACGCGCTGCACGAGTTGCAGCGTCTGCGGGAAGAGGGCCTGATCGGCGCGATCGGGGTGACCAACTTCGATGCGGCGCACCTGGCGCTGGCGCTCGCGGACGGCATCGCGGTGGCGACCAACCAGGTCTCGTTCTCGCTGGTGGACCGA
>CAXUBN010000374.1:0-2696 GCA_964249255.1 uncultured Acetobacteraceae bacterium
GTCCAGCACCAGGCCCGCCGCCTCGCGGCGGACGCCGCGCCGTTCCAGTTCGGGGGCCAGGCGCTGCCCGACCCAGCCGACGGAGCCGGAGCCGAGCCGGAACGGCAGCCGCTCGCCCGGCAGGCGCGCGTTGTTGCAGGTGTCGATGTGGCGAAGGAACGGCGCGATCGGGCTGGTCATGCGCCAGCATCCGCCCACGGACCGGGCTCGGCAATCAAGCCGCATCGTTTGCATCGGGACCATCGCGTGCCACATCGGTGGAATGAAGCAGCTCGCCCCGTCAGCCCCGATCGCGCCGTCCGATGCGGATGCCAGGCGGACGGCGCTGGACACGGTGCGCGGGCTGGTGCCCTACCTATGGCCACGCGGCGACGTGCGCACCCGGCTGCACGTGGCGGGCGCGGTGCTGCTGCTGGTCGCGGCCAAGCTCGCCACGGTGGGCGTACCGATCGTGTACGCGCGCGCGATCGACCGGCTGTCGCACCGCGACCCCACCCACCTGCTGGCGGTGCCGATCGGGCTGATCCTCGCCTATGGGCTGCTGCGGATCGCGTCGGGCGGCTTCGGCGAGCTGCGCGATGCCGTATTCTCGCCGGTCAAGCAGCGGGTGATCCGGGTGGCGGCGATGCAGACCTTCGGGCACCTGCACCGGCTGTCGCTGCGCTTCCATCTCGATCGGCAGACGGGCGGCGTCACCCGCGCGGTGGAGCGCGGCACCCAGGCGATCGAGCTGATCCTGCGGCTCGGCGTGTTCAACATCGTGCCGACGCTGATCGAGACGCTGATGGTCACGGCCGTGATCTGGCGGCTGTTCGACTGGCGCTTCGCCGGCGCCACGCTGCTCACCGTCGTGGTGTACGTGGGCTTCACCGTCCTCTTCACCGGCTGGCGCATCGGCATCCGGCGCCGCATGAACGAGGTCGAGAGCGAGGCCAGCACCAAGGCGCTGGACAGCCTGCTCAACTACGAGACGGTGAAGTACTTCGGCAACGAGGCGCACGAGAGCCGCCGCTACGACGACACGCAGGCCCGCTACGAGCGGGCGGCGGTCAAGACGCAGGTCTCGCTCAACCTGCTCAACATCGGCCAGGCCACCATCATCGCGGTGGCGCTGGCGGCGATCATGCTGATGGCGGCGCAGGGGGTGGCGGCCGGGCGGCTCAGCGTGGGCAAGTTCGTGCTGGTCAACACCTACCTGATGCAGCTCTACCAGCCGCTGAACTTCCTGGGCTTCGTGTACGCCTCGCTGCGGCAGGGGGTGGTGGACCTGGAGCAGATGTTCCGGCTGCTCGGGCAGGCGCAGGAGGTGCGGGACCGGCCGGGCGCTCTGCCGCTGCCGGCCCGGCTCGAGGAGGCGCCGCCGGCCTCGGTGCGGTTCGAGGACGTGCGCTTCGGCTACCGCCCGGACCGGGAGATCCTGCACGGGGTCAGCTTCTCGGTGCGGCCGGGTGGGCGCACCGCGATCGTGGGGCCGACCGGGGCCGGCAAGTCCACGATCAGCCGGCTCCTGTTCCGCTTCTACGACGTGGAGGACGGCCGGGTGCTGCTCGACGGAAACGACGTGCGCGACTACGCGCAGGACGCGCTGCGGGCGGCGATCGGCGTGGTGCCGCAGGACACGGTGCTGTTCAACGACACGATCCGCTACAACATCGGTTATGGCCGGATCGGCGCCACGCAGGCCGAGATCGAGCACGCGGCCCGGCTGGCGCAGGTACACGACTTCGTGGCCGGGCTGCCCGAGGGTTACGACACGCGGGTGGGCGAGCGCGGCCTGAAGCTGTCCGGCGGCGAGAAGCAGCGGGTGGCGATCGCGCGCACCATCCTCAAGAACCCGCGCGTGCTGATCCTGGACGAGGCGACCAGCGCGCTGGACACCCACACCGAGGGCGAGATCCAGGCGGCGCTGCGCGAGGTGGCGGCGGACCGCACCACGCTGGTGATCGCGCACCGGCTGTCCACGGTGGTGGATGCGGACGAGATCCTGGTGCTGGTGGACGGGCGGGTGGCGGAGCGCGGCACCCACCGCGCCCTGCTGAACAACAGTGGGACCTATGCGCGGATGTGGGCGGCGCAATCGGAGGAGGAGATGGCGGACGCGCAGGTGGAACGGGTGCTGGCGCCCGACCTGCAGGATGCCGATCTCACCATATGAGGCTTCTCGGGAGGACAGGGTGATGGCGATCGGACCGCAGGACGGCGGCGAGCAACGGGGCGAGCAGAGGCTGGGACAGGATGGCTCGGTGCCGGCCGAGCTCAGTCATGCCGGCGCCGTGGTGGACAAGGCGATCGAGTACATGCTGGGCGAGCGGCTGCCGCCGCTGGCGATCGCCTCGGCGCTGCTCGGCGGCTCGCTGGGGCTGCTGGCCCGGAGCATGGACCGGGCGGCGATGTTGCGGATGCTGGACAACGCACGCGCCAGCGTGGCCGCGGGCGAACTCGATCCGACGAACGACCGCGAGGTCGGACGGGCCTGAGGTCCGCTCCGGCCCCCGCTCGCCTACCGGCTTCGCTTGACGACGCTGCCGGGCTTGGCCATAAGCCCCGCCTTCATGGGATGTCGCCGGCGTCGCCGGTACCCCGCCTCAAGGACCACACGATGTCGCGCCGCTGCGAGATAACCGGCAAGGGCGTGCTGACCGGCAACAACGTCAGCCACGCCAACAACAAGACCCGCCGGCGCTACCTGCCCAACC
>CAXUBN010000375.1:0-2685 GCA_964249255.1 uncultured Acetobacteraceae bacterium
GGGTGGGCACGCGGGGGGTAGGCGCACGGGCGACGCTCATCTCGTCCAGCTCCGGGTCGCCAGCGTTCCGTCGGGGAGGCGGACGGATGCGATCGGGACAGGTTGCCACGAACCGCCGCCGGCGGTCACGATCCTGCACGCGCGCAGGGCCGGCGACAAGCAGCATGGTCCTCCACCGCGGCCACGCCCCGACGCGGGACTCCGTCGCCGGGTGCGGTGCCGACGGCGATAAGAACGCCGGTGCAACGATCGTATGCGGATTGACTAATTCTCTGCTCAAGATAACGTTATCCTGATTGGAGCAATCCCCGTGTTGTCGGAAGACAACGGGCGCTTTCCGGCAGGAGCATCGAGGCGGGTGATGAACCGACGGCGGATCCTTTTCCCGACCTGCCTTCTTTGGCTCGCGGCCGCGGCACCCGGACCGAGCCCCGACACGCTGGCGCCGCCTTCCGCGCCGGCGCCCGCCGCTCCCATGCCCAGTCCCGGGCCTGTTTCGCCGGGATCCGTTCCGACCCCGGTCGCGCCGGCCTCTTCCGCCGCGCCCGTCCTGTCCAAGGCCGACCTCGATGCCTGGCTGGACGGCTACCTCCCGTTCGCGCTGCGGGTCGCCGACATCGCCGGCGCGGAGATCGCGGTGGTGAAGGACGGGCGGATCCTGACCGAGCGCGGCTATGGCCATGCCGACATCGCCAGGCGGATCCCGGTCGATCCCGACCGCACCCTGTTCCGCCCCGGCTCGGTGTCGAAGCTCATCACCTGGACGGCGGTGATGCAGCTCGTCGAGCGGCACAGGCTGGATCTCGACGCGGACGTCAACGACTACCTGGACTTCCGCATCCCGCCCCGTGACGGCCAGCCGATCACGCTGCGCCAGATCATGACGCACACTGCCGGCTTCGCCGAGCGGGCCAAGGACATATCGTCCTACGACCGCAACAACCTGCAAACGCTGGGCGCGTTCCTGAAGGCGTGGATCCCGGAGCGGATCTTCGCGCCCGGCACCACGCCGGCATATTCGAACTGGGCCACGGCGCTCGCGGGCTACATCGTGCAGCGCGTGTCCGGCATGCCGTTCGACGACTACGTCGAGCAGCACGTGTTCGCCCCGCTCGGCATGACCGACTCGACCTTCCGGCAACCGCTGCCGGCGCGCCTGGCGCCGCAGATGTCGCTCGGCTACCGGCGCGCCTCGGAGCCGCCGCAACCCTTCGAGTTCATCGGCCCGTTCCCGGCCGGCTCACTGTCGACCACCGCGGGCGACATGGCGCGGTTCATGATCGCCCACCTGCAGGACGGCGTACTGGACGACCGGCGCATCCTGGATGCGGCCACCGCGCGGACCATGCACGACAGTCCGCTGGATCGCGTCAACCCGATGTCGCTGATCCCACCGCTCGACCGGATGGAGCTCGGCTTCTTCGAGACCAACGTCAACGGCCACGAGGTGATCGGCCATCTCGGCGACGTCGAGGCGTTCCACACCATCCTGCACCTGTTCACGGCGGACGGCGTCGGGCTGTACGCGTCGTTCAACAGCCCCGGCAAGGACGCGGCGGTGCAGCAGCTGCGCATGGCGCTGCTGCGGGACTTCGCCGACCGCTACTTCCCGGCCACCGGGCGGGACGGCCGGGTCGCGCCGGAGATCGCGGCGCAGCACGCCCGCATGATGCTGGGGCGGTGGCAAGGCAGCCGCAGGTCGGCCGGCACCTTCCTGGCGATCGTGAACCTGCTCGGGCAGGTGACGGTCTCCACGACGCCGTCCGGCGAGCTGGTGGTGTCCAGCATCACCGATCCCAGCGGCGCGGTCCGGCACTGGGTGGAGATCGCGCCGTTCGTTTGGCGCGACGTCGCGGGCCCGGACCGGCTCGCCGCCAAGCTCGTCGACGGCAAGGTCGAGCGCTGGAGCTGGAACTTCGAGTCGCCGTTCGAGGTGCTGGAGCGCGTGCCGGCGGCGCAGTCCGCCGGCTGGATCCTGCCGGCGCTGGCCATTGCCCTTCCCGTGCTGCTGCTCAGCGTCCTGTCCTGGCCGGCGAGCTGGCTGATCCGCCGTCGCTACCGCGCCGTCCTGCCCGTCACCGGTGCGGCCCGGCTCGCCTACCGCCTGTCGCGGCTGACCGCCGGCCTGGTGCTGCTGGTGCTGGCGGGCTGGGCGGCGACGATCCTGCGCATGCTGGCCGACACCGACGCCCTTACCGCCAGGTCCGATCCGGCCCTCTGGGTGCTGCAGGTGGGCGGCCTCGTGGTGTTCGTGGCAGGGGTGCTGGCCACCGGCTGGAACGCGCTGCTGGCCTGGAGCGCGCGCAGGCGCTGGGGCGGCAAGCTCTGGAGCGCGCTGATGCTGCCGTCGTCGCTGCTGGTCCTCTACGTCGCCTGGACGTTCGACCTGCTGTCCATGACGGTGCATTACTGATGTCGGGCGTGGCGCTCGACGTCGCCACCGAACGGCTGCGGCTGGCGCAGCCGTTCCGGATCTCGGGTCGCGTGTTCGAGGCCGCCGAGATCGTCGTGGTCACGCTGAGCGACGGCGCGCACGCGGGGCGCGGCGAGGGCGCCGGCGTGTACTACCTCGGCGACGACCTCGGGCACATGCTGGACGAGCTGTGCGCGGCGCGGACGGCGATCGAGCGCGGCCCCAGCCGCGCCGAGCTGCGGACGATCATGCCCCCCGGGGGTGCCCGCAAC
>CAXUBN010000376.1:0-2676 GCA_964249255.1 uncultured Acetobacteraceae bacterium
CCGGCAGGCGCCTCGCGTCGATCAACGCGGCGCTGGCCCGTTCCACGTGCACGGTGCCGGTGAGCAGCCGCAGCGGCGACCAGTCCAGGGTGAGCCGGTCGATCTCGAGCCAGGTCCCGCGCGCGTCATTGACGGTGACGCGGTCCACGGTGAGCGCGTCGGGGAACCGGCCGCCCAGCCCCTCGATCCCGACCAGCCCGCCGGTGAGCGACGCCGCCTGCCGCTCGATCAGGTGGCGGCCTGCCCCGGTGTTGGCGCCAACCAGGATCACGCCGAGCAGCAGGACCAAGAGCGCCAGTGGCAGGCCGAGCAGCAGCGCCGCGGCCCAGGCGGCGATGCGCAGCGGACGGGAGTAATGCGTGTAGGCGGCCATCAGAACTCGCGTGAGAATGGGGTGTGCCGAGTGAGAGTGCCGCGCGCCGCGCGGCACGCCCGGCGTGTCCGGCGAGAACCGGAGCGGAGCGGCCTCCTGGCCGTGAGCACCGGAAGCACAGCCGGGCGCGTCGGATCGCCGGCACAGCCCATTCTCACGCGAGTTCTCAGAAGGCTTCTCCCAGGCCGACATAGAGCTCGAACGTATCGCCGCCCTGCGGCTTGTTCAGCGGCACCGCGACGTCGAGCCGGATCGGGCCGATCGGGGTGTAGTAGCGCCCGCCGACGCCGGCGCCGACCCGCAGCGTGCCCCCGAACGGTCCGCTGGAGGAGGATACCTGCCCGGCATCGGCGAACGCGGCGACCCCGAAGCTCTTGCCGATGCGCTGGCGGAACTCGACCGTGCCGGCATCGAGCGCGGTGCCGCCCTCCGGGTCGCCGTTCGGGAACAGCGGGCCCACGCCCTGGTACTTGTAGCCGCGCACGGTGCCGCTGCCGCCGGCGTACAGGCGCTGGTCGGGCGGCAGCTCGAAGGTGGTGGCGCCCTGCACGGTGCCGACCGTGGCGCGCAGCGCGATCACGCTGCGGCCGGCCGGCGCCAGCCCGATCCGGTGCAGGTCGAGGTAGGTGGAGGCGGTCGTCTGCAGGATGGCGAAGAAGCTGTCGCCGCCCTTGTTGGTGCCGCCGCCGTTGCCCGAACCTCCGCCCTGGCCGCTGCCCAGGCTGTAGCTGGGGGTGGCGTCGAGGGACACGCGGAACCCGTGCGTCGGGTCGTCGAGCGGGTTGGCGAGCCCGGTGCTGTCGAAGGTGGCGGTAACCGGCACGAACGCCAGCGTGTAGTCGCGCGCCACCCCCTGCTGCAGGATGCGCTCCTGCTCGGCGCCCAGGCCGCCGGACACACTCCAACGCTGCGACAGCCTGCGGTTCACCACCGCGCGCACCAGCAGCGCGGTCTGGTCGTAGGCTTCCAGGTCCTGCTTCAGCCCCTCCACCCGGACGTCGAGGGTCTGGTCTCGCCCATGGAAGTCGGGCTTCAGCAGGTCGGCGTAGACGTCGTAGCCCAGCCCGTTCTGCGAGGTGCCGCCGACGCCGGTGAGCAGGGCGGCCAGGTCGAGCCGCTCGCCGTTGCCGAACAGGTCGTGGTGGGTCCAGGTGACCCCGGCGCTGCCGCCGAGGTCGGTCGAGTAGCCGGCCTGCAGCGCCACCGTGTGCAGCGGCGCCTCGGTGAAGGTGAAGGCGAGCGGCAGCTGCCCGTTCGCGGCCGGTTTGGGAGCGGCGGTGACGCCGACGTCGGAGAACACGCCGGTGGAGGCCAGGTCCTGCCGCGCGCCTTCGATCCGGCTCGGCTGGTAGAGCTCGCCCTGGTGCACGGTGAGGCGGCGGGCGACGTAGCCCGGGTTGGCGCGGCGCAGGCCGGCCAGGGTGATCGACCCGATATCGACCCGCGGACCCAGCTTCGCGGCCACGACGATGTCGAGCGTATGGGTGGCGGGGCGCAGGTAGGCCAGCGGCGGCCGCACGTCGGCGAAGGCGTGGCCCTCCTCCTGCAGCGCCGTGAGCAACCGGGTGCCGGCGGCCAGGACGTCGGAGGCGACCGCCGGCTGGCCGGGATGGAGGTCGAAGGCGCGTTGGTCCCCGGGCGTCAGCGCCTCGCCCGGCGGCAGCGTGACGGTGACGGTGCCAAGGTGAAACAACGGCCCGGGCGTCACCGCGATGCGCACCGCGGCAACCTGTCCGGACGGCAGCGCCGACAGGATGTCGGGCAGGGTCGGGTCCGCAGCCGGGTGACCGGCCACGGTGATGACGACCGCGCCGCCATAATGACCGAAGCTCTCCAGGGCGATCTCCAGCCGGCCGCGATCGTCGCGGATGCGCCCGGCCAGCGCGAACGGACCCACCGCACGGGTCTTCTGCAAGGACAGGAGGCTGGAGGAGCCGCGCAGGGCGGCATCCAGCGCCGCGTTGCCGGTCGGCAGCAGCGTGGTGGCGTAGGGCTGCGGGTCGGCGGCGGACGCGCTCCCGGGCGGCAGCAGCGTCGCCGCCCAACCGGACAGCAGCATCAGGACCGGCAGGCGGCGAAACCGGACAGCGGCGACGGATCGCGGTGCTGGGATGCCGGGGGCACGTGCGAACAGAACGGCGTCCTCGTTTCTCGGGCCCGGGCCGGATCCCAGGCCCAGGCCGGGCCCGGGCGGAGGCTCCTGTAGCATCCCGGCACATTGTCGTCCCCCACCGATTCACGCTATGCGGGGATCATGCAGGCCGTTCCCCGCAGCCTCGGCCGGAACGATGCCGGCCCGGCGC
>CAXUBN010000377.1:0-2671 GCA_964249255.1 uncultured Acetobacteraceae bacterium
CGTGGCGGGAGACGCGCCCGGCGTCGGGGTGGGGCCGCGCTTCTTGCGCACCTCGACCTGGACCACCTTTGAACGACCATGGCTGAAGCTCTGCCGCACCGAGCCGGCATCGACGGTGCGGCCGACTTCCGCACGCGCCGCCGGCCGGAGCGACAGCCGCCCCTTGCCCTGGTCCTGATCGTTACCTTCGCTCATGCACCCGCCCGTTCAAGCCCATCCGCGGCCCCGCCACCCCGGCCATTGCCGGGGCGCGTATTTGCCGGTCGGATCGGGGCCGCCAAGCCGGCAAGCCCCGCAAATCGTCCACCTTCCGCGACCAGGCGGTCGGCCAGGGCGCCTCGCGACAGCGCCGCGTGCACCACATGGTCGCGCCCGAACGCGGCGGCCAGCCTTGTCGCGGTCATCGCCGCCACGACCGGCAGCGCGCGGGCGCCGGACAGCAGCCGCGACCGCTCGTCCGGACTCCCGTCCACCGCCTGCACGACCACCGCCGCACGGCCGGCCTCGATCCATTCCCGGACCCGGGCATAGCCGCACACCGATTGGCCGGCACGCCGCGCTAGGCCGAGACAATCGGCCATGCGGCGGAGCAGCCCGTCCTGCAGAAGCGCGGGAAGATCGGCGGGCAGGACCACCTGTCCGCGAGCCGCCCGTGCGAAAGCCCCGCGCGTCCGGGCGGTTTCTAGCACATCCCGATCCGCACTCAACCAGATTCCCCGGCCGGGCAGCCGTGCTGCCAGGTCGGGGGTCAGCCGGCGGTCCGGCCCCACCACGAAGCGGATCATCCGCTCCACCGGCAACCGCTCGCGGGTGACGATGCAGCGGCGCAGCGGCCCCCGCTCGGGCTCGTCGTCGCCGTCGGCACCCTCGTCCACGGGGATGCCGCCGGCCGGCAGGGCGGGGTCGACCGGCTCAGACGTGGGACGCTTCCCGGCCGGCATGCTCGTCCGCCTCGGCGGCGCCACCTTCCGCCTCGTCGGCGTCGTCGGGGCCCGCTTCGGCGGCCTCGTGGTCCTCCGGGACCGCGTCCGACGCGGCGCCCGGGCCAGTGCCGGCGTCCTCGCCCTCGAACCAATGGGCGCGGGCCGCCATGATGATCTCGTTGGCGGCCTGCTCGTCCATGCCGTCCGAGCCCAGGATCTCGACCAGCTCGTCGCCGGCGAGGTCGGCCAGGTCGTCCAGCGACTTGATCCCCTTCTCGCCAAGCGACACCAGCATCTGGTTGGAGAACACCTCCAGCGCGATCAGGTCCTCCGACACGCCGAGCGCCTGGTGCTTCTCGGCCAGCGCGTCCTCGCGCCGGTTGATGAAGCCTTCGGCGCGGCGGATCAGCTCCTCGGCCACCGTCTCGTCGAAGCCCTCGATCTCGCCCAGCTCCTCGACGGGCACGTAGGCCAGCTCCTCGACGGTGTTGAAGCCCTCCGTCACCAGCAGGCCGGCGATCACGTCGTCCACGTCCAGCGCCTCGACGAAGGTGCCGGTGCGGCGGCGGAACTCCTCCTGGCGGCGCTCGCTCTCCTCCGCCTCGGTCAGGATGTCGATGTCCCAGCGGGTCAGCTGCGAGGCCAGCCGCACGTTCTGGCCGCGCCGGCCGATCGCCAGGCTCAGCTGCTCGTCCGGCACCACCACCTCGACGCGCCCGGCCTCCTCGTCCATCACCACCTTGGACACCTCGGCCGGGGCCAGGGCGTTCACCACGAAGGTGGCGGCCTGCGGGCTCCAGGGGATGATGTCGATCTTCTCGCCCTGCAGCTCCTGCACCACGGCCTGCACGCGGCTGCCGCGCATGCCGACGCAGGCGCCGACGGGGTCGATCGAGCTGTCGCGCGAGATCACCGCCATCTTGGCGCGCGAGCCCGGATCGCGGCTCACCGCCTTGATCTCGATGATGCCGTCGTAGATCTCCGGCACCTCCTGCGCGAACAGCTTGGCCAGGAACGCCGGATGGGTGCGTGAGAGGAAGATCTGCGGGCCGCGCGGCTCGTCGCGCACGTCGTAGATGTAGGCGCGCACGCGGTCGGAGTTGCGGAAGCTTTCGCGCGGGATCAGCTCGTCGCGGCGCAGCAGGGCTTCCGCGTGGCCGATCTCGACCATGAGGTTGCCATACTCGGTGCGCTTCACCGTGCCGTTGACGATCTCGCCGACGCGGTCCTTGAACTCGTCGTACTGCCGCTTGCGCTCGTACTCGCGCACGCGCTGCACGATCACCTGCTTGGCGGTCTGGGCGGCGATGCGGCCGAAGTCGATCGGCGGCAGCGGGTCCACCAGGTGCTCGCCCACCCCGATCTCGGGCTTGAACTTGCGCGCGATGTGGACCGGGATCTGGGTTTCCTCGTTCTCGACGGTCTCCACCGCCTCGGTCCAGCGCGACAGCCGCACGTCGCCGGTGCGGCGGTCGATGGTGGCGCGGATGTCCTTCTCGTGCCCGTACTTGGCGCGGCCGGCCTTCTGGATGGCCTGCTCCATCGCCTCGAGCACCTCCTCGCGATCGATCGACTTCTCGCGCGCGACGGCATCGGCGACCAGCAGCAGCTCGGGACGTGAGACGGCGGTGTCCATGGCGGTGACCCTTTGATCCTCGTCGACGGGATGTGGCTAGTGGGTCCTGCGCGGCCGGGCCGGGCCGGTTCCCGGCTTGGCGGGCTTGGCCTTGCCGCCGCCGACCCTGACC
>CAXUBN010000378.1:0-2649 GCA_964249255.1 uncultured Acetobacteraceae bacterium
GGCCGGCTGCCGGTGGTGGGCCGGTTGTTCAGCCCTGAGCGCGAGGGCGGCGTGCTGGCGGCGACCCTGGCGCTGCGCGGCCCGTTCGACGACCCCGCCGTGCACGTGAACCCGCTGGCGGCGCTGCTGCCGGGGGCGCTGCGCGCGCTGCTGTTCCCATGAACGGCCAGGGCGGCCAAGGTCGCCGCATCCGCCGCGGGACCGGCCCGCGGCGCGCCGCATGAGCCGGAGCGACTGATCCATGGCCAGACGCCCGTCGCGCGAGGTCAGCATCTCCGAAGGGCGGCCGTTCCCGCTGGGTGCGACCTGGGACGGGCTCGGCGTCAACTTCGCCCTGTTCTCGGCGCATGCGACCAGAGTCGAGCTGTGCTTGTTCGACCCGACCGGCCGGCGGGAGATGGTGCGGGTCGAGCTGCCGGAGTTCACCGACGAGGTGTGGCACGGCTACCTGCCGGATGCGCGGCCGGGTACTGTCTACGGCTACCGGGTGCACGGCCCCTATGCCCCCGAGGCCGGACACCGCTTCAACCCGCACAAGCTGTTGCTCGACCCGTATGCGCTGGACCATGTCGGCGCGCTGCGGCAGGCGCCGGAGATCTTCGGCTACGTGGTCGGCCATCCGGATGGCGACCTCAGCTTCGACACGCGCGACAGCGCGGCACACGTGCCCAAGTGCCGGGTGATCGATCCCGCCTTCACCTGGGGTCGCGACCGCCGGCCGTCCGTGCCATGGGACGGCACGATCTTCTACGAGACGCACGTGCGCGGCTACACCATCCGCCATCCGAGCCTGCCGTTCGGGCAGGGCGGCACCTTCTCCGGCCTCGCCTCGGAGGAGGTGGTGGCGCACCTGCGCGACCTCGGCGTGACCTCGGTCGAGCTGCTGCCGGTGCACATGTTCGCCGACGAGGGCCACTTGGCCGGAACCGGGCTCAGCAACTACTGGGGCTACAGCACGCTCGGCTTCTTCGCGCCCGACGGCCGCTACGCGACCGGCGTCGGCAGTGCGGTGACCGAGTTCAAGGCGATGGTGGCCCGACTCCACGAGGCCGGGCTCGAGGTGATCCTGGACGTGGTCTACAACCACACTGCCGAGGGCAACGAGCTCGGGCCCACGCTGTCGTTCAGGGGCATCGACAACGCGTCCTACTACCGGCTGCTGCCGGGCGACGAGCGCCGCTACATCAACGACACCGGCACCGGCAACACGGTCAACCTCAGCCATCCGCGCGTGCTGCAGATGGTCACCGACAGCCTGCGCTACTGGGTGACGGAGATGCACGTGGACGGGTTCCGCTTCGACCTGGCGACGATCCTGGGACGGGAAAGCTACGGCTTCGACCAGGGCGGCGGGTTCCTCGACAGCTGCCGGCAGGACCCGGTGCTGTCCGGGGTGAAGCTGGTCGCCGAGCCCTGGGACTGCGGGCCGGGCGGCTACCATGTCGGCGGCTTCCCGCCGGGCTGGGCGGAATGGAACGACCGCTACCGCGACACCGTGCGTGACTTCTGGCGCGGGGAAGCGTCGGTGGCGGACCTCGCGCAGCGCCTGTGCGCGTCGGCCGACCTGTTCAACCGGCGCGGCCGGCGGCCCTGGTCCACGGTCAACTTCGTCACCGCGCACGACGGCTTCACCCTGCACGACGTGGTCAGTTACAACGAGCGGCACAACGAGGCGAACGGCGAGCACAACCGCGACGGTACCGACCGCAACGGGAGCTGGAACTGCGGCGTTGAGGGCGAGACCGACGATCCCGCGGTAGTGGCGCTGCGCGAACGGCAGATGCGCAACCTGCTGGCCACCCTGCTGCTGAGCCAGGGCACGCCGATGATCCTGGCCGGCGACGAGTTCGGCCGCACCCAGAACGGCAACAACAACGCGTACTGCCAGGACAACGACGTGTCCTGGGTCGACTGGGACCGACTCGAGCGGTACGGCGGCCATTACCGGTTCGTGCGCCGGCTCGTGGCCCTGCGGCGCGACTACCCGATCCTGCGGCGGCAGCGCTTCATGACCGGCGACATCGACGACGCGCTCGGCGTGCGCGACGTGACCTGGATCAACGGCAGCGGCGCCGAGATGCGGCCGCAGGACTGGCACGATCCAACCGTGCGCTGCCTCGGCATGCTGATGGACGGGCGCGCCAAGAGCAGCGGCATCCGCCGCCCCGGCACCGATGCCACCCTGCTGATGATACTGAACGGCGACCACGAGGGGCTCGAGTTCGTGCTGCCGCCCTGCAGCGGCAGCAGGCACTGGCACCTGATCCTCGACACCAACCGGCCGGCGATGACCTCCGGCCGCGCCTATGCGATCGGCAGCGCCTGCGAGGTGGTGGGCCGGGTGCTGATGCTGTTCAAGCTGGAAGGCTGAACCGGGCCTCAAGCTGCCTGATGAGGGCGTGACCGAGCCGGGGCAGCAAACGGTTTCGGGATGGGGAAGCCTCCCGCGTCGTCGTCCCTCCCATGCCGGGCGATGGGCTCGATCGACGACCCGTTCGAGAGGAGCGGCGACGCGGGGACCTGGGCGATGCCCTGCCGCTCGACGCCGCCGCAAAGGTCAGGCTCCGCCACGGCAGGGGGCGTTGCTGCGCTTATCCAGGGGTGGCTACCGGTCCAGCCGCTTGCCCATGCGCAGCAGCGGCAGGCCGC
>CAXUBN010000379.1:0-2649 GCA_964249255.1 uncultured Acetobacteraceae bacterium
GCCCGCGCACGCCGAGCCGCGTGGCCTGGGCCACCGCGCCGGCCATCAGGTCGGCCAGCCGCACCAGCACGCCGCGGCCGGACTCCAGCTGCTCCAGGACTCGCTGCAGCTCGCCCCGCGCGACGGGGCCGAGCCCGATCGATGCGAGCTGGGCCGGCTGGGACAGCTCGCTTCCTGTGGTGCCGCTCATCGAACTCGCTCCTCCATCCCGCCGCGAAACGCACGGGGTCCTCCGGCCTGGTGGCCGGCCCCCATCGCCAGCCCCAACGCACCGACCCCGCCCTCGGGTGCACGGGGTTTGGATGGACGGGACCGGCGCCCGTCACCGGCGGCAGAGGCAGGCATGAAAAGTGCCTGGCCGTTCGCAACTCCGTAGGTCGGGCCGCGTCGCATCGTCATCGCCCCGCCCGCATCAGGAGCCGCCGACATGCAGATCGCAAGGATCATCCCGTTCGCCGCCGGCGTCGTCGGCGTCGCCACAATCCTCGGCTCGGGTGCGGCGGTCGCGCAGAACCAGCGCCAGACCGCCCCCGGGCAGATCTCGGGCACCAGCGCCAACGGCACCATCTTCGAGGAACAGTCGCCCGGCCTGCCGCCGGTGGACGCCAGCCAGAACGCGCGCGGCACCAACAACCGCGAGGTGTTCCGGGTCCTGGGCTTCTCGGGCGAGATCGCGGCCCCGGTGACGCCGGCATACAACGACCAGGCCACCTACCGCACCTTCGCGGGCCAGCCCGGCAACGGCGCCAACGCGGTGCTGGCGCAGACCATCGACGGCGCGCCCTGAGCCGATCAACCGTTCCATTCCCCGCGGCGGCACAGGCTCGTCCAGTGCGCCGCGGTCACCGGCACCACCGACAGGCGTGACTGCCTGACCAGGGCGAGGTCGGCATATTCCAGCTCTGCCCGGATCTCGGCCAGGCCGACCGGCCGCCTCATCGGCCCGACCGTCCTCAAATCCACGCACACCCAGTTTCCGGCCTCCGCCGTCGGATCGGGATACGCCTCGCGCGCCACCTCGACCACGCCCACGATCTCGCGGCCGACGTTGGAATGGTAGAAGAACGCCCGGTCCCCCACGCGCATGGCGAGGAGGTTGAGCCGCGCCTGATGGTTGCGGACCCCGGTCCAGGGCTCGGTCCCGTTGATCACCTGCTGCGCCCAGGAAAACGCATCCGGCTCGGACTTCACCAGCCAGAAGGCCATGCGTTCCTAGCCGACCCGGACGCCGTCGCGGAACACCGTCCGGTGCTCGCGCACCGCCACGTCCTCGAACAGCCCCGCCAGCGCATACGGATCGTTGGCCGCCAGGTCGAGCGCCGCCGTCCGGTCGGCGGCCTCGACGATCACCAGGCTGCCGCAGGGCTGCCCGTCCACGCCCAGCAACGGTCCGCCATGCACCACCCGGTCGCCCTGCGCCGACAGGTAGCCGAGATGGGCCTCCCGCGTCGTCCGGCGGATCTCCAGGCTGCCGGGCCGGTCGGTGCAGATGATCGCGAACAGCATGGTGTCGGTGCTCCCGGGTGGCGCGGTGGATCGGGCAGGAAGTGGCCGCCATCGCGTTGTGGTGCGGTGACCGCATGATAGGATAGGACGATCCGTCGAACAGGGGGCGCCGCGCCTCCCAGCGTCAGGAACACGCCCGCCCGTGCATGCGACCCGCCTTGCCGGCCACGCCGACCTCGTGCCCGCCGTCGCCATGCCCACGACGCCGGCAGACGACCCGGCAGGTACGGGTTGGCCGGACCGGGCGGCCGCCGGCCCCGTCGGGCGGCTGCTGCACCGATACGCCAATCCCGGCCGCTTCCTCAGGCTGGGCGCTCGGCTGCAGCCGCTGCTGACGGTGCCGGCGATCCTGTTGACCGCGATCGGCCTGGGCTGGGGCCTGTTCCTGTCGCCCGCCGACTGGCAGCAGGGCGACGCGGTCCGCATCATGTACGTCCACGTCCCGGCTGCCTGGCTGGCCTCCATGGGCTACGCGGCGCTGGCCGCGTGCGGGCTGCTGTCGCTGGTGTGGCGGCACCGCCTGGCCGACCTGGCGGCGGCCGAGATCGGCCCGGTCGGGGCCTGGATCACCGCGCTGTGCCTCGCCTCCGGGGCGCTGTGGGGCCGGCCGACCTGGGGCGCCTGGTGGGTGTGGGACGCGCGGCTGACTTCCGTGCTGGTGTTGTTCTTCCTGTATGTCGGCCACGTGGCGCTGATGCGGGCGTTCGACGATCCCGCCCGTGGCGCCCGCGCCGCCGCGATCCTGGCGCTGGCCGGCGCGGTGGACCTGCCGGTCATCAAGTTCAGCGTGCGGTGGTGGAACACGCTGCACCAGCCGGACAGCATCACGCTGACCGGGGCGCCCACCATGTCGCCGTCGATGCTGTGGCCGCTGCTGGTCTGCACGCTGGGCTTCAGCCTGGGCTTCGCCGCCCTGGTCGTGGCCCGCCTGCGCGCGGCGATCGGAGAGAACCGGCTGCGCGCGCTGCTGCTCGCCGACGCCGGCGATGCCCCTGCTCCTGCCCCTGCCGACCACGACATCGCATGAGCCACCTGCCGTTCGTCGCCGGGGCCTACGGCCTCGCGGTCGCCGTCGCCGCCGGGCTGTCGCTGGCGGCGGCGTTGCGGCTGCGGCGGGTGCGCCGGCGCCTCCTCGCCCTGCAG
>CAXUBN010000380.1:0-2639 GCA_964249255.1 uncultured Acetobacteraceae bacterium
GTGGGGGTCGAGATCAGCGAGGGCAGCCACGTCTGGCAGACCCACGTGATCGAGTTCTTCGCGATCGGCACCGCCGTGCTGCCGCTGGATCAGGAGATCGCGCCGGAGCGCATCGCGGATCCGATCATGGTGCTGTCGGTGAACGACTGAGCGGGCCGATCCGATCGGGAACAGGGCCAGGCAGCGAAGGCGGTGCCAAGCACCCGACCGGGTGCAGCAGGGCCTTCGGAGGACCGCAGGGTTGGAGATCCAGCCGATGCGCCGAAAGGGCTATCTGGACGTTGCCGGTGTTCGCCTCGCGGAGAACCCGGCTTGATGCAGTCAGACCACCCGGATGGGGTTGCCATCGTAATCCCGATGCTGAACGAGGCGGGATCGCTGCCGCGGCTGTTGCGGTCACTGGCCGCCCTGGAACCCGCCCCGGATGAGGTGCTGGCGGTCGACGGCGGCAGCACTGACGGCTCGGTCGCCATCGCACGCGGCGCCGGCCTGTGCTTGGTCGAACACGATGCGCAAGGCCGGGCGGCCCAGATCAATCGCGCGGTTGCCGCCGCCCGCTCGCCGATCATCTGCATCCTGCCGGCCGATACCCTGCTGCCCGACGACGCGGTAGCCGTGATCCGCCGCACGCTGGCCGACCCGCGGATCGTGCTGGGGGGCTTCACGGCGCTGCTGTGCGGGCCCGACACCGTGCGCTGGGGCACCAGCTTCCACAACTGGATCAAGACCTGGTACGGCCCGCTGCTGTTCCGGCCGGGCATGTTCCTGCGCGGTGGCAGGCTGTTGTTCAGCGACCACGCGATGTTCTTCCGGCGCGTGCAGTTCCTGCAACTGGGCGGCTGCGACGAGGGGTTGGCGGTGATGGAGGACGCCGACCTGTCCGTCCGCTTCAGCCGCCTGGGACGAGCCCGGCTGGTCAACCGCGTGGTGACGACGTCCGACCGCCGTGTCGCCACCTGGGGTGCGCTAAGAGCGAACTGGATCTACCTCACGGTGACGCTGCGCTGGCGCTTCGGCATGAGGCGGAGCCTGAAGCGGCGCTATCCGGATATGCGATGAAAGGGCCGAAACGGGTGTGCCATCGCACCTAAACCGACGGCAAATTTACCGAACTAGCAACATACAAACACCGTATAATAGATATTATGCCAACTCATCCATGCGACGGGGTTAACCGACCGGATCGAAGAGCGCGTTCAGGCGCCCGTTCGTGGCGGCGATGCCAGATGCGTGGCCAGCACGCTCTCGGTCTGGGCATCGATCTCCAGCAGCTTGACCTCGTAGCCCCAAAGGTCGGCCAGCTGACGCAGCGAGGCCCTGGCGTCCTTCTCGTCAAGCAGATGGCCCGGCGTGGTGCGGTGCTGCAGCTTGAGGCAGCGATCGCCGGTCAGGTCGACATCGACGATCTCGATGTCGACGTGATAGGTGCTGGGATCGTAGGAGCGTGCGACACTGCGGCGGATGTCGCGGTAGCCCTCCTGGTTGTGGATGGCGTCGACCAGCAGGTAAGGCTTGTCCGCGTCGTCGCGCAGCCGGAACAGCCGGAACTGGCGCATCACCGCCGGCGACAGGAACTGCTGGATGAAGCTCTCGTCGCGGTAGTTGGCCCAAGACTCCTTCAGGGTGCCGATGGCATCGCCGTTGCCGGCGATGTCCGGGAACCAGGCGCGGTCCTCGTCATTGGGCGCGGTGCAGACCCGCTCGATGTCGGTCATGATCGCGTAGCCGAGCGCGTACGGGTTGAAGCTGGGGCCGCCGCCGGTGTCGAAGCCGGGTTGGGTGATGACGTTGGTGGTGGAGTGGATGGTTTCCAAGAATGCGGCATCGTCGATCTGGCTGGTCTCGTGCAGGCGCGACATGATGCGGTAGTGCACCCAGGTGGCGCAGCCCTCGTTCATCATCTTGGCCTGAGGCTGCGGATAAAAGTACTGCGCGATCAGGCGCACGATGCGGATGATCTCGCGTTCCCAGGGCTGTAGCCGCGGCGCGTTCTTCTCCAGGAAATACAGCAGGTTCTCTTCCGGCAGGCCCAACCGGCGGCGACGCTCCGCGGCGTTGTCGAGGCCCTTCTCGGCCCTTGAGCCCGGCACCGTGCGCCAAAGGTCGTTGAACACACGGTCCTCGTGGTCGCGGCGGTCGCGGTCGCGCTGCTGCTCGGCCTTGAGGTCCATCACTCGGGCACCGCTATGGCGGTGCACGCCCTGGTTCTGCAGGGCGTGCGCCGCATCCAGCACGCGCTCGACCGCGCGCACGCCGTACCGTTCCTCGCAGCGCGCGATGTAGCCGCGCGCGAACTCCAGGTAATCGAGGATGCCGGACGGCTCGGTCCATTCCCGGAACAGGCGGTTGTTCTTGAAGAAGTGGTTGTGGCCGAAGGCGGCGTGCGCGATCACCAACGCCTGCATGGTGGCGCTGTTCTCCTCCATCAGGTAGCTGATGCAGGGGCTGGAGTTGATCACCACCTCATAGGCCAGCCCCATCAGGCCGCGCTTGTAGGCGTTCTCGTGGCCGACGAAGCGCTTGCCGAACGACCAGTGCTTGTAGATCAGCGGCATGCCATGTGACGTGTAGACGTCGAGCATCTGCTCGGACGTGATGACCTCGATGCGGTTCGGGTAGACGTCGAGCTTGAGTTCGTC
>CAXUBN010000381.1:0-2635 GCA_964249255.1 uncultured Acetobacteraceae bacterium
CCGCATCGCCGGCGCCGGTCGCCCACGCGTTCGGTCGGGCCGCCGGCGCCGGCGATGCGGAGGGCGGCTCGACCACGCCGAGGGTCGTCGCCACGGGAGCGGCATCGCCGGATGCCGGCATCGTCCAGCGCGACAGGGCCTCGGCATCCGCGTCGGACAGGAACCCGCTCGAGCCGGGCCGATGCGCCGCGCGCTGCCAGCGCGCGATCGCGGTCCGGGTCGCCTCCCCGTAGACTCCGTCCGCGTTCGTGCCCGGCGGCAGGAGGCCCAGCTGCAGCAGGCGTCGCTGCAGGGCCACGTGCTGCTCGATCGGCCGGGACGCTTCCTCGCGCGCCGCCCCGGTTATCCGCGCCAGCCAGGTTGCGCGATCGCGTTCGGTGGTGGCGACGTAGCAGGCCGGGGTGCCGGTGGGTACCGCCTGGCTCGCGGTGCCGGCCGGCGGGAGGCCGCACGTTCGGCGCAGGCCGGCATCCTGGGCGATCGCCTCGAGCTTGAGCGTCCGCCACGCGCCCCTCCCCTGGAGATGGCGCAGCGCGTAGTACGTCTGCTCGAAGGCGAGCTCCGCGCGGGCCATGCCGGCGTCGTTGCAGATCAGCCGCGACAGTCCGTCCGCCGATGCGGGGCGGGGACACGGGAAGCTGGGGCCGATCCGGCCCGGCTCGGCACGGCCGACCCCCGTGGCCAGCAACAGGAACAAAAGGGAGGCAAGACAACGCATCAGGCTACCAGGACCGGACTAGCGGACTGATTCTAAACGGCCTTGCCGATTACGCCATCCTTATGCACAGCCCCAGGGCGGTAGCCGCGGCAGGATCGGGGGGCGGGATGACGGGATCGGCAGGCGGAACCACACTCCGCGAAGGCTGTGCAGGCCGATCATGCCCGGGGGCAAGGACGAGGTCGCCTGACACGGCGGATTGGCGATCGAGGCTCGGCCGGGAACCTCGGCGGGCAGGACATGGCGCTGTCGCAGATGGGCCGGTACGTGGCGGCTGGCGCAGGGCCGTCGGGATCAGGAACGAGATCTCGCCGCGGAGCGGGCGGGCCGTCGCGGCTGACGGTCGGCGTGCCACGGGGGCGAACGGGGTCCCAGGACCGGCCTGGCGCCGGTCGCGATCGAGGGCGGGGGCCATTGACGCAGGTATCTGGGACGCAGGCATCCGGGGTGGTCCCCGGGGGAGATGGTCTCGGGATGGGTCATTCGTTTGATACAGACGCCGTGCGGTGGTCGGCCGAGGACGACCATGGTTGCGGAACGGATGCCAATCCACCGCGGCGCGCCCCCGGGGCGGCTGGAGGGACGTGTCTCGCGCGGCGGGGCTCGTGTTGACAGTCGATGGGGTGCCGGCCTGAGATCGGTGCGAGCCTGGTCGGGAAGCGTATCAAGATGGAACCGCTGCACGCGCTGCGCCCGGGGCTCGATGCGCCGGTCACGGAGGCGGAGATCGCGGCCTCCGCCGACCTCGGCCATGGCTGGGACGTCGCCTACGAGCGCAAGGCGGTGCTGCTGCTGGCGCTGGGGTTCGGCCTGGTCGGGCTGGACCGCTTCATGATCCTGCCGATGTTCCCCTCGATCCGGAGGGACCTGCATCTCGGCTACCAGGACCTGGGGGAGATCACCGGGGCGCTGGCGATCACCTGGGGCGTCGCGTCGCTGTTCGCCGGGCGGCTGGCGGACCGGTTCGGGCAGCGCCGTCTGGTGCTGACGGGGGTGGTGATGTTCTCGCTCCTGGTGGGGCTGAGCGGGGTCGCCACCGGGCTCGCGACGCTGGTGCTGGTGCGGGCGATGATGGGAGCGGCCGACGGCATCTTCGCCGGGCCCAGCATCGTGGCGACGCTGCAGGCGTCCAAGCCGTCCCGTCACGGGCTGAACCTCGGGCTGCAGCAGATGATGCTGCCCCTGTTCGGGCTGGCGCTGGCGCCGATCCTGGTGACGCAGCTGCTGCAGGCGATGAACTGGCGCTGGATCTTCGTGCTGGTGACGCCGTTCGGGCTGCTGGTGGCGCTGGGCATGGCGCGGGTGCTGCGGGGGCCGGCGCCGCACGCCCCGGTCCCGTCCGCCGGGGTGGGCCGGGCGGCACCCGCGCGCTGGACCGACGTGCTGCGCACCCGCAACATCTGGCACTGCATGGTGAACATGCTGTGCTGGCTGATCTGCCTGGTGGTGACTAGCGCGCTGCTGCCGTCCTACCTCACCGACCACCTGCACCTGTCGGTGCTGCAGATGGGATTCGTGCTGTCGGCGATCGGGTTCGGGGGGGCGGCCGGGGACGTGCTGATGCCGATGCTGTCGGACCGGATCGGGCGCAAGCCGGTGATGCTGATCTCCAGCCTGGGGGCGGCGGTCTCGCTGCTGCTGCTGATGCGGCAGGGGGCGGCGCCGGTGCCGCTGTTCGGGCTGCTGCTGGTGACGCAGTTCTTCACCTTCGCGCTGATCACGCTGACGGTGGGGCCGCTCAGCACGGAGTCGGTGCCGCCGGCGCTGATGGCGTCGGCATCGGGGGTGGTGATCTGCACGGGCGAGATCTTCGGCGGCGGCATCGCGCCGATCCTGGCCGGCGGCGTCGCCGAGCGGTTCGGGATCGAGTGGATCCTGCCGCTGGCGGTGGGTGGGCTGGTGGTGGGGTTCCTCAAC
>CAXUBN010000382.1:0-2626 GCA_964249255.1 uncultured Acetobacteraceae bacterium
GCTGGGGGCGGCGGGGTCGGCGATCCTGTCGGTGCTGTGCGCGCCGGTGCAGGCGCGGCGGGATCCGGATGCTTATGCGCAGTCGGCGTTGGCGATCCCGTTCGGCGCGCTGTTGGCGGCCGTGGTGGTGGCGGTCGGGTCGCAGCTGGTCACCATCGTCCTGCTGTTGCGCGACCTGCCGGTGCGGCTGGCGCTGCTGTGGTTGGGATGGATCGGGCTCGGGTTGCTGCTGGCGCTGGGGCGGCGGCCGATCATCCCCATGACGCCGCCGGCGGGTTGAATGGTCATCGATCACAGAAACAAGTTACAGGCTTCCGATCGGTGCGCCCTCGACCGGTCAACGGATCTAGGGACCAGTGCCCGCTGCCTTAAACGATCCTGGTGTTGATGCCCACCAACACGTGAAACGTCCCATTGTCCACCTGCGCGCCCCGTGTGATCGGAAAACGGAATGATACTTCGGCATGGAGCGATCTGAAGGATCGGGTATGAGAGGGATCAGATCGGGATGGCGCAACGAGGCACGGCATCAGCAGATGAACGAGATCCCTTCCAGTCACCGACGATCGGATCGAATGGCATAAATCGATCAAGTGATCGTATAGGAGACATCGAGGTACTGAGAGCCTTTGCAATCCTGCTTGTGCTTTATGAGCATGCCGATCTGAACCTTGTCTTCTGGCATAGCTCGCTTCTGCATGGCGCAATGCAATATTTTCGCGGTTGGGTTGGGGTCGACTTGTTCTTTGCGATCTCGGGATTTGTCATCGCACGGAGTCTTCTTCCTCAGTTGAGGAGCTGCCTCAGTAACGACGAGTTCATCTTGAGGACGGCACGGTTCTAGATCCGCCGTGCCTGGCGGCTTCTTCCGTCAGCATGGCTGTGGCTGCTGATTCCCTTGATCCTATGCATTACATTTAACCGGTCAGGCATTTTCATGACTTTCCGGGCCGACATCGACGGCTTGGTCGCGGCGATGCTCAACCTCGCCAACTTTCATCTCGGCATGACCTATGGCAAGAGTCCCATCGGGATTAGCTTCATCTATTGGAGCCTTTCCCTGGAAGAACAGTTTTACCTCGTCCTGCCCATTGCCATTTTCTTGCTTCGAGATCGAATCTGGATGGTTTTGGGACTGATCGTCGCACTGCAGTTTCTGATTCCGCCAACGACCCTGACCGTCTGCCTGCGCGGTGGATCCATTTCCCTTGGCGTTCTCGTCGCGGTCTGGCAAGGGCACTCTTCATATAGGCTGTTCGAGCCCAGGCCGTTGGCGAAACATCGCTTGATACGCACGGCCATCGTTGGCCTTTCCCTAGCGTTCATAGCGATGCTTGGTAATTACACCGCGTCGATCGTACAATTCCCGTTCGGCATGGTTGCCGTGTTATCCGCAGTCCTGGTCTGGCTGGCCTCCTACGATGAGAACTACGTTTGGCACGACAGCCTTCTCAAGCGTGCGTTCCTGTGGATCGGGGCCCGCTCCTATGCCCTTTATCTCATCCATCAGCCCGTATATTTCTCGTTGCACGAGATCTGGTTCCGCACGCATCCGATCACCGTGCACCCACAGGGCCTGCAAGCGCTGGCTTACATTCTGATCGCGTATGTCCTTCTTCTTGGTCTGGCGGACCTGAACTATCGACTTCTTGAGGTCCCTCTGCGGCGACGTGGCGCGGCAATCGCCATGCGTTTCGGGTCCTGATTACCACGCCGCGACATCGGGATGAATGTTGCCTGATCGCGGCCCCTCATCGGGGGTGATCCGCGCTCGGATTTGGGACGTGCATGCCCGGCTGCCGATCCCTGCCAAGCGGAGCGTGATCCCCCTGTCCCATCCGGACTTCATCTAGCGCCGGGCAAGCTTCAGCAGCCCGTCCACCATGATGTCGACGTCGCAGGGCTCGGTGCGGTGGTTGACGATGGCGGCGCGGATGGCGCGCTGTCCGTTGATCGTGGTGGTCGAGGGGACCGCGAGGCCGGACTCGTGCAGGTCCTTGACCAGCTCGTCGTTCAGCCAGTCCAGGTCGGGGTGGCCCTGGACCACGCGGAAGCAGACGATGTTGAGGGTGACGGGGGCCAGCAGCTCCAGGGCGGGCTCGGCCTCCACCCGGGCGGCCAGGTGGCGGGCGACGGCGCAGCATCCGTCCACCATGGCGCCCAGGCGGTCGGCGCCATAGGTGGCCAGCGTCATCCAGACCTTCAGGGCACGGAAGCCGCGCGACAGGTCGGGGCCCAGGTCGCAGGGCCAGGGGGCGTTGGCGGCGGCGCCGCGGTCGGCGCGGGACAGGTAGGACAGGGTCTGCGCGAAGGCGTCGGCCTGCGCCTGGCCGTCGCGCACCACGATGCAGCCGGCGTCGTAGGGCACCTGCGCCCATTTGTGGAAGTCGAACGCCAGGCTGTCGGCGCGCTCGATGCCGTGGAGGCGGGGGCGGATGGCGGGGGACAGCGCCGCCAGCGCGCCGAAGGCGCCGTCCACGTGGAACCACAGGTGCTCGGCCGCGCAGAAGCGGGCGACGGCGTCGAGGTCGTCGATCGCGCCGGTGTCCACCGTGCCGGCGGTGGCGGCCACCATGAACGGGGCGAGCCCGGCGGCGCGGTCGCGACGCACCGCGTCGGCCAGCGC
>CAXUBN010000383.1:0-2612 GCA_964249255.1 uncultured Acetobacteraceae bacterium
CGCTGGTGACCGGCGGCGCCGGCTTCATCGGCAGCAACCTGGCCGACCGGCTGGCCCGCGACGGCGAGGACGTGCTGGTACTGGACAGCCTGGCGCGGCCGGGCGTCGAGGAGAACCTGCACTGGCTGCGCCGCCGGCACCGCGCGCGGGTCTCTGTGGCGATCACCGACCTGCGCGACAATGCCGCAGTGGCCGACGCCGCCCGCGATGCGTCGGGCGTGTTCCACCTGGCCGGCCAGGTCGCGGTCACCACCAGCCTGCTCGACCCGGTGACCGACCACGAGGTCAACCTGCGTGGCACGCTGAACCTGCTGGAGGCGTTGCGCCGCCGCCGAGGATCGGCCCCGGTGCCGCTGGTGTTCGCCAGCACCAACAAGGTCTACGGCGATCTCGGCGACGTCGCGCTGTCGGACGACGGCGACGCCCACCTGCCGACCGACCCGGCCTTGCGCGCGCACGGCATCGACGAGGCGCGGCCGCTGTCGTTCCATACCCCGTACGGCTGTTCAAAGGGGGCGGCCGACCAGTACGTGCTGGATTACGCGCGCTCGTTCGGAATGCCGCTGGTGGTGCTGCGCATGAGCTGCATCTACGGGCCGCGCCAGCTCGGCACCGAGGACCAGGGCTGGCTCGCGCACTTCCTGCTGTCCGCGCTGCAGGACCGGCCGATCAGCCTGTATGGCGACGGGCGGCAGGTGCGCGACGTGCTGGAGGTGGGTGACGCGGTGACGGCCTACCTCGCGGCGCGCGAGCGCGCGGCGTCGGTGGCGGGCCAGGCGTTCAACCTCGGCGGCGGTCCGGGCAACGCCATCACCCTGCTGATGCTGATCGCCGAGATCGAGCGGCTGACCGATCGGCCGGTGATCCGCACGCTGCATCCCTGGCGCACCGGCGACCAGCGCTACTTCGTGGCGGATGCGCGACGCGCGCAAGCGGCGCTGGGCCTGCCGCAGCCGCTCGGCTGGCGGGACGGAGTGGCGCGACTGCTGCGCTGGATCGAGGCGGAGCGGCCGCATCTGGTGGCGGAAAGAGCAGGGGCTCTGCCCCTGGACCCCGGCAAAGGCGGAGCCTTTGCAATCCAATCCTAAAGGATCGGGGTCTGGGGGGGCGCCCCCCCCCCCCTTCCTTGGAGGCTGTCCGATGAAGGTCGCGCTTCTGAATCCGCCCTGGTCGTTCGAAGGCAGCATCTACTTCGGCTGCCGCGCCCCGCACCTGCCGATCGAGCTCGGTGCGGCGAAGGCGCTGCTGGACCGGTCCGGACACGAGACGCTGATGCGGGACGGTCTCCTGGACGGGCTGGATGTCGCCGGCCTGGCGGCGGACTGCGCCGCGTTCGGGCCGGCGATGATCGTGGTCACCACCGCGCCGACCTATCTGTTCTGGCGCTGCGCGCAGCCGGAGCTGCGCCTGCCGCGCCTGCTGCTGGACGCGCTGCGGCTTGCCTGCCCGGGAGCGCTGCTGGTGGCGGTCGGCCCGCACGGCTCGGCGACGCCGGAGGCGGCGCTGCGCAAGCTCGGTGCCGACTGCGTGGTGCGCGGCGAATGCGAGGAGGTGGTGCTGGCATTGGCCGATGGCGGGGTTCCCGGCAGCATACCCGGCACCGCGGTCCTTGAAGGCGAGATCCTGCGCGCGACCGGTGGGCCACAGGCGGCGCGCTTCACCGACCTGCCGCCGCTGCGCTGGCCGGATCATTGGATCGCGGGCCACCGGCACCACCACCACCGCTTCGACCAGCCCTGTGCCGGATCCGGCCATGACCGGCCCGGCGCCGAGGTGGAGGCGTCGCGCGGCTGCCCGTATTCCTGCTCGTTCTGCGCCAAGATCGACTTCCGGGATGGATACCGCCGGCGCGACCTCGCCCCCCTGCTGGCCGAGATCGATGCGCTGCGGGCGCAGGACGTGGGCTACCTGTACTTCATCGACGAGATCTTCCTGCCGAACCGGCCGCTGCTGGAGGCGCTGGTCGGGCGAGGGCTGCGGTTCGGGATCCAGACCCGGATCGACCTTTGGCGTCCGGACATGCTGGCACTGCTGGGGACGGCCGGCTGCGTGTCGATCGAGGCGGGGGTCGAGAGCCTGACGGTCGCCGGCCGCGCCGAGCTGGACAAGAACTGCCGCATGTCCACCGACGAGCTGGCCGACCGGCTGATCCTGGCCCGCAGCCACGTCGCCTTCGTGCAGGCCAACCTGATCCAGGTCGCCGGCGACGACCCGGCGCTGGTCGCCGCCTGGCGCGCCCGCCTGGCGGCGGCGGGGGTGTGGGCCAACGATCCGGTGCCGCTCTACCCCTACCCGAGCTCGCCGGACTACCGGCGCCTGTTCGGGCTGCCGGACGGGCAGGCGTGGGAACGGGCGCACGCGCACTACCTCGGCCAGTTCGACCGGATGTCCGACATCCAGGACGACGCGCCGCTGCCGCTGGCCGAGCTCGAGGCGGTATGCCGCCCTTGATGCGGGCGCACGCCGCCGGTCGCATCCTCGTCACCACCGACGCGGTGGGCGGCGTGTGGCGCTACAGCCTGACGCTGGCGCGGGAATGGGCGGCGGCCGGCGTCGCGGTCGAGCTGGCGACGCTGGGGCCGCGCCCGAACCTCGCGCAGCAGCGGGAGGCG
>CAXUBN010000384.1:0-2588 GCA_964249255.1 uncultured Acetobacteraceae bacterium
CAACAGCAGCCAGGCCAGCCCCACCGCCGCCAGCGCCCGATACGGCCAGCGCTCCCAGAGGCACAGCTGGCACGGCACCATGCCCCGCACGTATTGCGCCCAGGCCGCGATGCCGAGCGCCAGGGCGCCGGCACCGAGCCAGAACGCGCCCAGCAGCCCATCGCCGCGGGACCGGCCATGGCCGATGCTCATGCCGCCCCAGCTTCCACCCTTGCTTCCACCTTGGCCTCCGCCTCGCCCAGGGCCGCCAGCACGTCGCGCGCCCAGCTGGCCGCGGTGACGCGCTGCACGGCCGCGTGCATCGCCTCCCAACGCCGGACCCGTTCCCGGAGGCCCATGCCGAGCGCCTGGTCCAGCGCCTCGGCGATCTCGTCCGGATCGTGCGGGTTCACCAGGATCGCGTCTGGCAGCTCGGGGGCCGCTCCCGCGAAGCGCGACAGCACCAGCACACCGGGATCGGCCGGGTCCTGCGCCGCCACGTACTCCTTGGCCACCAGGTTCATGCCATCGCGCAGCGGCGTCACCAGCCCAACCCGGGCACGCCGGTGCACACCCGCCAGCACCTTCCGCGGCAGGCCGCGGGTGATGTAGCGCAGCGGCAGCCAGTCGATCTCGGCCCACTCGCCGTTGATGCGGCCGGACAGCTCGTCCAGCTGCCGGCGCAGCGCCTTGTACTCCGGCACCTCGCCACGCGATACCGGCGCCACCTGCAGGAACGACACCTTGCCGCGGTGCGCGGCGAACCGCTGCAGCATCCGCTCGAAGCCGAGGATGCGCTCGGGGATGCCCTTGGAATAATCCAGCCGGTCCCCCCCCAGGATCAGCGCCCGCCCGCCCAGCGCCTCCGTCAGCCGCCCGATCTCCCGGCCGGTGGCACCTCGCGCGGCCTGGCGCGCGAACGACTTCGGATCGATCCCGATCGGAAACGCCCGCACCCGCAGGGCGACGCCCACCGCGTCCAGCGCCCCGTTCAGGTTGAGCGCGTCCGCCTCGGTCTGCACGCCGATCAGGTCATATCCGCCCAGGTCGCGCAGCAGCAGGTCGGCGCCGGGCAGCGCGCGGAACAGCTGCTCGGGCGGGAACGGGATGTGCAGGAAGAACCCGATCCGGGTCGTCACCCCCTCGCGACGCAACGCCGCCCCCAGCGGGAACAGCTGGTAGTCCTGCACCCAGACGATGTCGTCCGGCCGCAGCAGCGGCAGGAGGCAGCGCGCGAACAGCGCGTTGACCTCGAGGTAGGTCTCGAGCTCGCTCCGGCTGTACTGCATCAGCCCGAGGCGGTAATGGCAGACCGGCCACAGGATGCCGTTGGAGAAGCCCTGGTAGAACCCCTTGTGCTGGCGGGACGTCAGCTCGATCGTGGCGTAGGTGACGCCCCCCTGCTCGACCAGCTGCGGCTCGGGCGTCTCGCCCTCGCGGCCCTGCGTGCCACCCGACCAGCCGAACCACAGGGTCGGCTGGCCCTTGATCGCATCGGCCAACCCGACGGTGAGGCCGCCGGCCGCCTGCGCCACCTCGCGCGGCGACGGCACCCGGTTGGAAACGACGACTAGCCGGCCCAACGATCGGACCCTGGCACCGTCGTGGCCAGCACCGCGAGCCAGGCGCGGAATGCGGCCGGATCGGCATGGTCGCGCGGGATGCGGAGGCCGACGCCGCCCAGCGCCTCGGCGCCGCGAATACCGTCCTCGTCGGTGACGTCGTCGCCGACGTAGATCGGCAGCCGGCCGGCGAACGGCGGCTGCTCCATGACCGCGCGCACCGCGGTCTCCTTGTCGACGCCGTTCGGCTTCAGCTCCCAGGCCATCTTGGCCGGCTGCAGGTGGAAGCGCTGTTCGGCGTCGGCGGCGATCCAGGCGGCGGCCTCGTCGCGCAGGGCGGGACCGGCGTCGGGGGCCGCGCGGTAGTGCAGCACCAGGCCGGCCTGCTTGCGCTCCACCGTCGTCCCGGGATGCTGCGCCGTCAGCCGCTCGGCCGCGTCCAGCCAATGCGGCGGCAGCGGCGGCAGGTCGGCACGTCGCACCGGCGCATCCGGGGCATGGCGGATCGCGATGCCATGCTCGCCGGCCACGGCGAACGGTACGTGCGGCATGAAGTGGTCGATCTGGTCGATCGGCCGGCCGCTGATCACCGCCAGCGCATCGCCGCACAGCGCGCGCAACCGCAGCAGGACCCCGGGGAGGCCGTCCGGCACCAACACCGCGTCGGGGGTGGGAGCGATATCCACCAGGGTGCCGTCGAAGTCGAGCAGGAAGGCGGCCCTGGTCGGCCCGGGAAGGGGTTTCATGCGGCGTGAACCGGCGGCGACACCGGCGGTTGCGGCGCGGTCATGGGGGTGGCGTGGCAGGCTGGGATGCCGGCGGCGGTGCGCCGTCGGGATAGACCGGATCGGGTTGCGCGCCGGGATCGTTGTCCGGCGTGGCGTCGGCGGGAGGCGCACCGGGACGTTGCGTGCCGAATGGCGGCGGCCCGGGATGTCCCGCGGCGCCCGGCGTCACATCGGTCGGGACCGGCCCGCCATTCTTGTCCGGGGCATCCTCCGACGCACCGGCATCCACGCTCGTGGAAGACCCGCCGGTGTCGGCGGT
>CAXUBN010000385.1:0-2581 GCA_964249255.1 uncultured Acetobacteraceae bacterium
TGGTGCCGTCGGCGCCGGTGCTCTGCACGATCATGTCGACGTTGACGTGCGCCTCGGACAGCGGCCAGAACACGGAGGCCGCCACGCCCGGCCGGTCCGGTACCCGGCGCACCGTCACCCGGGCCTCGTCGCGGGAGTAGGCGATGCCGGCCACGATTTCCTTTTCCACGATCTCGTCCTCGTCCACCACCAGCGTGCCGGGCAGCAGGCTGTCCCGTCCCTGTTCGTAGGATACAGCGTCCGAGCCGAAGCTCGACAGCACCTGGATCCTGACCCGCTCCTTCATGGCCAGCTCGACCGAGCGCGTTTGCAGCACCTTGGCGCCGACCGAGGCCAGCTCCAGCATCTCCTCGTAGGCGATCTTGGCCAGCCGACGCGCTTTGGGCACGATCCGCGGGTCGGTGGTGTAGATGCCGTCCACGTCCGTATAGATGTCGCAGCGATCGGCCCGCAACGCCGCCGCCAGCGCCACCGCGGAGGTGTCCGAACCGCCGCGCCCCAGCGTGGTGATGCGATTGTTGGGCCCCAGCCCCTGGAACCCGGCCACCACCGGCACGTGCCCCGCCGCCATTCGTTCCGAGAGTCCCGCACCGGCGATCGACTGGATCCGCGCCCTGGCATGCGCCCCATCGGTCGCAACCGGCACCTGCCAGCCGTGCCAGGACCGCGACTCCACCCCCAGCCCCTGCAGCGCGATCGCCAGCAGCCCGCTCGTCACCTGCTCGCCGGTGGCCACCACCGCGTCATACTCACGCGCATCATGAAGCGGCGACAGCGCCTCGCAGTAGCCGACCAGCTGGTTGGTGACACCCGCCATCGCCGACACCACGACCGCGACCTGGTCGCCGCGCTCGACCTGGCGCCGGACCCGGCCGGCCACCGATCGGATGCGGTCGAGGTCGGCCACCGAAGTGCCGCCGAACTTCATCACGATGCGGGCCAAAGGGTCGTCTCCAACCGACGCGCCGCCACCCCCGATCCCGTTGCGGGCCCCGTTGCGGGCGGGCGGCCGCCGCGTCACATAGCTTCCCGACAGCAAGGCAGCAACATGCTCCCGGAGGGAACCATCCCAGCATCCACCGCGGCGACCGATCCCGACGTCACCCCGGCCGCATCGGTCTCGCCGGCGGAGATCGCCCGTTTCAGCCGCATGGCAGAGCGATGGTGGGACCCCAGGGGGCCGATGCGGCCGCTACACCAGATGAACCCGCTCCGGATCGGCTGGGCCGACGCACGGCTGTCGACGCTGCGGGCGCGACATCCGGACCGCCCGTTGCGGCTGCTCGACCTCGGCTGCGGCGCCGGACTGGCCAGCGAGCCGCTCGCCCGGCTCGGCCACGAGGTGCTGGGCATCGACGCATCGGTTGAGGCGATCGCCGCCGCACGGGTCCATGCCGCCGCCGCCGACCTGGGCAGGCTGTCCTACCGGGTCGCCAGCGCCGAGCCGCTGATCGCCGAGGGCGCGCGGTTCGACGCGGTGATCGCCTTCGAGGTCATCGAGCACGTCACCGATCCTGCCGCCTTTCTGCGGCTGCTGGCCGCGCTGCTGGCACCCGGCGGCATCGCGGTGCTGTCCACCCTGAACCGCAGCCTGCGCTCGCTGCTCACCGCCAAGATCGGTGCCGAGTACGTGCTGCGCGTCCTGCCCACCGGGACCCACGACTGGCGCCGCTTCGTCACCCCGGTCGAACTGTCCCATCATGCCGGCGGCGCCGGCCTGCGCCTCGCTGACATCGCCGGCATGGTGCCGAGTCCGTCCGGCCGCACCGGTCCCTGGCGCATCAGCCGGGACCTCGCCGTCAACTACATCGCCTGCCTGGCCTCGACCTGAACCGATTGCCCCCGACGGTGCATCATCCCGGCAGCCGGCAGGCCGTTCCGATGGTGCCGGCATAGCGGCTCCAGGTCCGGGTCTGACCGAACAACGGCACCAGCAGGTAGCCGCGCAGCTTCAGCACGCCCGGCCGCGGAGACCAGATCGTCGCGTCGTAGGTGTGTCCGTTGTCCGGATCCAGAATCGAGCCGGCCCAGTGCCCGTCCTCATCCCCCGGCCTGAACCCGGTCAGCAGCTGCTCCCGGCACTGCGGCCGCTTCCACACGTCGAGCGGCATGGTGCCATGGTAGCGCATGCCGACCAGCCGGCCGCAGAGCCGGTCGCCGCATGGGCCGATGGCGAACACGCCATCGCCTTCCGCGGTGATCCACAACCCCTCGACCGATGCCGGAGGCGGCCGGTCCTGAGCGAGTCCGGCCCCCCCGAGCCCGACCAACAGCACCAGCGCCGACGGCAGCCGCGCGCGCCGCATCCTATCCCTCCGGCAACTTCAGCCAGGGGATGGTGGACACGGCGACACCCTCGTCGGCCAGGGCCTCGCGGTCATCCTCGGTCGTGGAGCCGTAGATGCCGCGCGACACCACCTCGCCGCGATGCATGCGGATCGCCTCGTTGGCGAACCGGTCGCCCATATCGTCGCAGTGCCGCTCGACCTCGCGACGCATCCGCTGAAACAGCGCCCGCGCCGCATCCGGCAGCGCGGCCTGGTCCGTTCCCGCCGGCGGCGTGACGACCGGGGCCGGCGAC
>CAXUBN010000386.1:0-2553 GCA_964249255.1 uncultured Acetobacteraceae bacterium
GCCCCAGGCTGTCGAGCAGGATCGACTTGCCGGCCCCGGTCTCGCCCGTGAGCACGGTCAGGCCGGGATGCAGGGCGAGGTCGAGCCGCTCGATCAGCACCACGTCGCGGATCGAGATCTGCGTCAGCATGCGCTCAACATGTGGTCGGAACCGGCCCGGCGGGAGGTGGCGGCGTCGGTCTCCGCGCGGCCCGATGTCCTGACCCGGCGCCGGGTCAGGACATCGGGCTCAGAACACCGAATGGAAGGCGCGGCCGAGCAGGCCCCGCTGCGGCGCCGGCGGCGGCTGGCCGGAGGCATCGCCAGGCGTCAGCGCGCCGGCGTCGCGGAGGTCGGCGTAGCTGTCCTGATACCAGCTGCTGCCAGGGTAGTTGGCGCCCAGCACGGCGGCGGTGCGGCGCGCCTGGTCGGTCAAGCCCAGCTTCAGGTAGACCTCGACCAGCCGGTGCAGCGCCTCGGCGGCGTGGTTGGTGGTCTGGAAGTCCTGTACCACGCGCTGATAGCGATTGATCGCCGCCTCGTAGTAGTGCTGCCGCTCGTAGTAGCGGCCGACCAGCATCTCCTTGCCGGCGAGATGGTCGCGGCACAGGTCGATCTTGAGCCGGGCGTCGCGGGCATAGCTGGTGTCGGGGAACCGGGTCACCACGTCCTGCAGCGCGCTCATCGCCTGCACGGTGCCCTGCTGGTCACGCTGGATGTCGGCGATCTGCTCGTAGTAGCACAGCGCCCGCAGGTAGTAGGCGTAGGCGGCGTCGCTGCTGGTGGGATGCAGCTGTAGGAAGCGGTCGATCTGCTGCACCGCGTCGGGATACTGGTTCTGCAGGTAGTAGGCATAGCCTTCCAGCAGCTGCGCGTTGGCGGTGTATCCGGAGTACGGATAGTTCTGCTGGATGCTCTCGAACTGGCTGACGGCCAGGGCGTAGCGGCCGCCGTGCAGGGCGTCGACGCCGTTGTTGTAGAGCCCGTCCGGCGTCTGCGGCGTCTTCTCGGCCTGCGCCGCCGGCTTGGAGTCGGAGAACGGGTTGAGGCTGTCGAGGGTGGCGCAGCCGCCGAGCAGGGCGAGGGCCAACGAGGCCGGGAGCAGGCGGCGGGAAACGTGCAACGCTGGTGACATCGACCTGCCGGACCTCATGGAGGACCGCCTTATATCAAGGTGATCCGCCAGGGAGAAGTCAGGGAGAAGCCGTTGCGCGGAGCGGACGGTTAGGCGGCGATCGGCTCGGCCGCGATCCCGGCGGCGAGGCGCCAGTTCGCCGGATCGGCCATCAGCGCCCGCAGCAGGCGGTTGTTCAGCCCGTGGCCGGAGCGGTGCCCGACGAAGGCGCCGCGCAACGGCGCCCCGGCCAGCGCCAGGTCGCCGACGGCGTCCAGCATCTTGTGGCGCACGAACTCGTCCGGGCGGCGCAGCCCGGCCGGGTTGACCACCGCGTCGCCATCCACGACCACGGCGTTGTCGAGGGAGCCGCCCCGCGCCAGGCCGGCGGCGCGCATCGCCTCGATCTCGCCGCGCAGGGCGAAGGTGCGGCAGTCGGCCAGCTCGTCGCGGAAGCTGTGCTCGCCGAGCCGCATCGCGAAGCACTGCCGGCCGATCGCGGGCGCCTCGAACTCGATCAACAGCGACAGGGACAGGCCGGGGGCGTGGGACGGGCGCAACTCGGCATGGCCGTGGCCGCCCTCGACCCGCACCGGCCGCAGGATCTCGATGACGGCGCGCGGGGCCGACTGCACGGCGCGGCCGGCGCAGTCGATCAGGAACACGAACGGCGCGCTGCTGCCGTCCAGCACCGGTACTTCCGAACCGTCGAGCTCGATCACCGCATTGTCGACCGCGCAGGCCGCCAGCGCCGCCATCACGTGCTCGACCGTGCCGACACGGGCCTCCGGCCGGTCGGGACGGGACAGCACGGTGCAGAGCCTGGTGTCGGTCACGTGGTCGAACCGTGCCGCAATGTCGAGGCCAAGGTCGGTGCGACGGAACACGATCCCGGTCCCCGCCGGGGCCGGGCGGAGGGTTAGCGACACCGTCCGGCCGCTATGAAGCCCGACCCCGCTGCAGCCGATCGGGTTGCGCAGGGTGGTCTGCCAGCCAGTGCCGGCCACCGACGGGGCGAGCTCGCGAGACCGATGCGCTTCCCGGGCATGTCCGATCCCGAAGCCCGCGGACATGCCGTCCATGCACCCACACCCTCGACGACCCGCCGATCGACCGGCTGATCCACCATCGGTCTAGGCGATCACCCCTGCCCAGGCCAATCAAGCATTATTGCCGGTTGTATCGACCCAACCCGTTGTAACGCAACGTGATTTCAATGGGGGCAGGTCCGCCGCCGGACCCGCCCCCGCCTCGCATCAGGATGACTGGCGGCGCAGGAAGGCCGGGATGTCCAGGCCGACCTCCTCGCCGACGGCGGGTCGCACGGTGGCCTCCTGCTCCATCACCGGCTCGGTGCGCGCGGGCGACGGCGTCGTGGCGGCGGGAGCCGGACGGCCGCGCAGCGCCCCGGTGACGATGCCGAACAGGCTGCGGGTCGGCGTCGGCGACGGGGGCTCCGC
>CAXUBN010000387.1:0-2548 GCA_964249255.1 uncultured Acetobacteraceae bacterium
TCCCGGCGGTGACCAGCCGCACGATATCGCGCGACAGCGGCCCCTTCGGCACGCCCGGCCCGGGCTTGCGCGGCGCCTCGGTCTGCTCGGCCACCGCCACCCGGAACCCGCGCCGGATCAGCCGCGCCAGGTAGGCCTGCGCCGCCGCCACCGGCACCCCGCACATCGGGATCGGCTGTCCGGCATGGGTGCCGCGCGCGGTGAGCGCGATGTCGAGCGCCGCCGCCGCCGCATCCGCATCGGCGAAGAACAGCTCGTAGAAGTCGCCCATCCGGAAGAACAGCAGCGCGTCCGGATGCCGCGCCTTCAGCGCGAACCATTGCGCCATCGCCGGCGACGCGCCGTCCGCCGAGGGGATGCTGCTGCCGGGCGGGGTGTCGCTCATGGTTCCCGTCTGTAAAGCCGGGCGCCGGCGGGCTCCAGCCTACGCGGCGGGCGGCTTGGGGAAGGCAAGGGCGCTGCCCTTGACCCGTTGGGGCCGCGGGCCCCAAACCCCTTGAGATGCCTCTCTTCCATGGGCTATCGGCCTTTCCCATCACGCCGGCCGACGACCGCGGCCGCGTCGACGTCGAGGCGCTGGCCGCCCTGCTCGGACGGCTCCTCGACGCGGGGGTCGACTCGATCGGGCTGCTCGGCAGCACCGGGACCTATCCCTACCTGACCCGGTCCGAACGCCGGCGCGCCGTGCTGGCGGCGGTCGAACACGCGGCCGGGCGGATCCCGATCGTCGTCGGCATCGGCGCCCTCCGCACGGACGACGCGCAGGACCTGGCGCGCGATGCGCGGGAGGCCGGGGCGGACGGCCTGCTGCTCGCGCCGATGTCCTACCTTCCCCTGACCGACGACGAGGTGTTCCAGCACTTCCGGGCCGTGGCGGCGACCACCGACCTGCCGCTCTGCGTCTACAACAATCCCAGCACGACGCATCACGCCATCACCGACGACCTCCTCGCGCGTCTCGCGGCGCTGCCCGGGATCGCCGCCGTGAAGAACCCGGCCCCGCCGCCGGCGGATGCGCGGGCGGCGATCGAGGCGTTGAGGCGCCGGCTTCCCGACGGCTTCCCCATCGGTCACAGCGCCGACTGGCACGCCCCGGACGCCGTCCTGGCCGGCGGCGCCGCGTGGTACAGCGTGGTGGGCGGCCTGCTGCCCCGCCCGGCCTTGGCCCTGCTGCGCGCCGCGCAACGGGGCGATGCGGCGGAGGTGCGCCGGATCGACGCGACCTTCGCGCCGCTCTGGGACCTGTTCAGGCGCCACGGAAGCCTTCGGGTGGTCTATGCGGCGGCCAACCTGCTCGGACTGACCGAACGGCAGCCGCCCCGCCCGATCCTGCCGCTCGGCGACGCCGAGCGATCGCTCGTCGCCCGGGCGCTGGCTGCCGTGGAGTCGTGAGCGCCGACGCCGGTGCCCGTCACCGCCTCGGCTTGCCCATGTCGCGCATCGCCACCACCAGCCTCATGTGCTGCATCAGCAGCCGCTGCGGCAGCGACGGCAGGTAGATCCGGATCACCTCCAGCCGCTTCTGGTCCGGCAGCGCCGCGAAGGCCGTCCGCACCTTGGTGCTGTCCCGGTCCGGCGCCTCCGCCCCCGCCTCGTAGCTCCTGGCCACCGCCGCCAGGATCTCCGGCGGCACCGAGGCGAGCATCGCCTTCTGGTCCGCGCTCAGCGTGGTATCGCGCAGCGGCCCCGACAGCGTCCGGACCTGCGCCACCTTCGGCGCCTCGTAAGGCTTCAGCCGGTTCAGCGGAAACTCGATCTCCACCCCGTTCGCCTGCAGCACGTAGCCGGTGCCGCCGTCGATATCGACCAGCTTTCCGTCACGGGTGCCGGTGAGGTCCGAAACGCGGTCACCGACCTTGAGGGTTGCCATCGATGCGCTCCGGATATCGGCCCCAGGGGAGGCCGGGAAGGAAACAGCGGGGTTCCGCTCCGGACCCGCTCAAGGCAGCGCTCCGGGGTCCGATCGCCCCGGACCCGCGGCACGGACCAGCGCCGCGATCCGCTCCGCGTCCGCCGCCGTCGACGGGTTGTACACCACCATCGACAGGTCGGGACGGCCATCCACGGCGAAGGCCGAGTATTCCAGCGCCATCTCGCCCAGCGCCGGATGGCGCAGCCGCTTCACGCCCCCGCCATGGAGGCTCACGTCGTTGTCCCGCCAGATGGCGGCGAACTCCGGGCTGGCACGGCACAGCTCCGCCACGAGCGGCTCCACCTCCGCCGACGCCCCGGCGCGCGCGGCATCGGCGCGGAACACCGCCACCACGAACCGCGCCACCCGCTCCCAGTCCCGCTGCGCCGCGCGAACGTGCGGATCGCAGAACATCAAGCGCAGCACGTTGCGCCCCTCCGGCGGCAGCGCCGCGTAGTCGGACAGCACGATCGACGCCGCCCGGTTCCAGGCGACCACGTCCCAGGCCGCCGTCTTCACCAGCGCCGGGCTGGCCGGCATCGCGTCCAGCACCCGCTGCAGACCCGGCGGCACGGCGGCACCGGGCCGGTAGCGCGCGGCCGGCGGCCGGCCCAGCCCCAGCAGGAACAGGTGCTC
>CAXUBN010000388.1:0-2542 GCA_964249255.1 uncultured Acetobacteraceae bacterium
CTGCAGCTGGACCATGCGCGCACCGCCAACCGGGCCGGAGAACCGGCGGAGGCGGTCGCGGTGCTGGCCACGCTGCTGGCGGCGCATCCCGCGCGCGCGGACGCGCTGGTGGTGCGGGCGGGCGCGTATCGCGCGCTGAACCGGCTCCCGCTGGCACGGGCCGACATCGAGGCGGCCTGCCGGCTGGTGCCGGACGCGCCGGACGCGCTGCTGGAGCGCGGCGTGGTGCGGGAACGACTGGGGGATCTGGACGGGGCACGGCAGGACTGGACCCGGATCCTGTCCGACTCCCCCGACGCGCACGAGGCCGACATGGCGCAGCAGGACCTGGCGCTGCTGGACGCCGGTCCCGAGGCGCGCTGAACCGGTTCCTCGAGGTTGTCCGATGTCGTCGGCGCTGCTTGGCTGATGCGCGACGGATCGGACGGGGGTCGGCATGCTGGAGGAATGGGACGGGCGAAACGTGCCGGTGCTGGTGTCGGTGATGCCGCTCGGCGGCGACCTGTTCGAGAACCACCACAACCAGGTCAACGGCAACGGCTTCCTGTTCGGCGGTCAGGTGCTGGGGCAGTCGCTGGCGGCGGCCGCGGCGACGGTGGGGAGCCGGCCGCTGCACTCGATGCACGGCTACTTCCTGCGGCCGGGCCGGGTGGAACGGCCGGTTCGCTACGCGGTGGAGCGGACCCGCGACGGCCGGTCGTTCTCGACCCGGCGCGTCACCGGGCTGCAGGACGATGCCGTCATCTTCCACCTCGACTGCTCGTTCCACGAGCCCGAGCCCGGCTGGGAGCATCAGATGGCGATCGCGGAGGTGCCGCCGCCGGAGCGGCTGGCCTCCGTCCCGATCGGCATCCCGCCCGACCGGTCCGATCTGGAGGGCCAGCTGCGCATGCGGGGGGTGGCGGACGGGATGCTGGAGGTGCGGCCGGTGGAGCCGGAGCAGCGGTTCGGTCAGCCGGGCCTGAACCGGCGGCAGCTCTGGCTGCGGGTGCCGAGTGCGGCCGGGCACGACGATCCGGCGCTGCACGCATCTATCCTGGCCTGGCTCAGCGACCACACGATCGGCGTGTCGGCGGTGATGGAGCATGTCGGGTCGGACCCCCTGCCCCGCCTGTTCGGCGCCAGCATCGACCACGCGATGTGGTTCCACCGGCCGGTGCGCGTCGACGACTGGCTGCTGTTCGACACCGACAGCCCGTCCGCCGGCGGCGGCATCGGCCTGTCGCGTGGCCTGATCCACGACCGCGCCGGCCGGCTGGTGGCCACCGTCGCGCAGGAAACGCTGCAGCGCTGGCTGGCGCCACCCGAGAGGCCGCCTACCCTATCCCCCGACCCTTGATGCCGAGGCCGGGGCCACCCGGGCGCGAGACGCGCATCCCCACCGGGACCGGGTGGGGATGCCGGCTGACTGCTCCGCTAGAAGGCGGGGGTCAGCTTCTTGGGCTCGCCCTGCGCCGCATTGGAGACCGACTCCCACGCTTCCCAGGTGGCGATGCGCTGGGCGTAGGCCGCGCGCGCCATCGGCAGCACCCGCGAGCCGACCGCGAACCGCAGCGGCGGCTCGTCCGCATCCACGATCTTGAAGATGGCCTCGGTCGTCGCCTGCGGGTCGCCGCGCTCGGCGTTGGCCAGGCGGTTCTGCACCTCCTGCCGCGGGCCGGAATAGGCATCGAGGCCGGTGGTGAGCTTCAGCGAGTTGGCGCTGGAGAACTCCGTGGCGTAGGCGCCCGGCTCCAGCAGGGTCACCTTGATGCCGAAGCCCTTGACCTCAGCGGCCAGGCTCTCGTGGAGCGCCTCAAAGGCCCACTTCGACGCGCAGTAGAAGCCGGCGACCGGCATCGCCACCACCCCCATGCCGCTGGACACGCCCAGGATGTGGCCGCTGCCCTGCTCCCGCAGCAGCGGCAGCACCGCCTGGATCACCCACAGCGAGCCGAACAGGTTGGTATCGAACAGGGCGCGGACCTCGGGCTCGCTCGCCTCCTCGACCATGCCGACCAGGGTGTAGCCGGCGTTGTTGAGCACGACGTCCAGCCGGCCGAAATGGGCGTGCGCCTGGGCCACGGCCTGCTTCGCCTGCTCCTGGTCCGTCACGTCGAGCGCCAGCGGCAGCGCCGCATCGCCGTAGCGCTCCGCCAGGTCGGCGACGCTCTTCACGTCGCGCGCCGTCGCCGCGACCTTGTCGCCGCGCGCAAGGGCCGCCTCGGCCCACAGGCGGCCGAAGCCGCGGGATGCGCCGGTGATGAACCAGACCTTGCCAGCCATGCGATGTTTCCCCCTGGGCGTCGTGCCGTTCCGTCGCCCACTAGAGCCGGAGCGGCGGACTCGGTGCAACGGTATGCAAGCCCGCGCAGGCCCATGCAAGCGCGTCGGGCGGGACGCTTCAGCCGTCCAGCAGGCCGGACAGCTCCATGCGGCGGCGGGACTCGGCGATGCCAGCGGTGACGGCCAGGGCAGCGGCCAGCGCCCGGCGGCCGGCGGCGCCGTCCACCAGCACCGGCTCGCCGCGGAGGCAGGCGGCGCAGAACGCGTCGTGCTCGGC
>CAXUBN010000389.1:0-2532 GCA_964249255.1 uncultured Acetobacteraceae bacterium
TGAGCCCGGCCAACGGCAAGCCGATCATCGTGCCGAGCCAGGACATCGTGCTGGGGCTGTACTACCTGTCGCTGGAGACCGCGGAGTTCCGCGCGACGCCCGACCAGAACGAGTATGACGACAAGGGCCGTGTGACGACGACCGGGGCGCCGGCGTTTGGCTCGATCGGCGAGATCGAGTTCGCGCTGAACGAGCGGGCGGTGCGCCTGCACGACAAGATCCGCGCCCGCTACGAGACGGTGGACGCCGAGGGCAGGCCCGTCCGCAGCACGGTGATCACCACGCCGGGCCGCATGCTGATCGCGCAGATCCTACCCAAGCACCCGGCGGTGCCGTTCACGCTGCTGAACAAGCAGCTGACCAAGAAGAACGTGTCGGACGTGATCGACGCGGTGTATCGCCATTGCGGCCAGAAGGAGTGCGTGATCTTCGCAGACCGGCTGATGGGGCTGGGCTTCGGCCAGGCGGCCAAGGCCGGCATCTCGTTCGGCAAGAACGACATGATCATCCCCGACGCCAAGCGCGAGCTGGTCGACAAGACCACCACGGAGGTCAAGGAGTTCGAGCAGCAGTACCAGGACGGTCTGATCACCGCGGGCGAGCGCTACAACAAGGTGGTGGATGCCTGGTCGCGCTGCACCGACGAGGTGCAGGCGGCGATGATGAAGGAGATCTCGCGCCAGGAGGTCGGCAAGCCGACCAACTCGGTGTGGATGATGAGCCATTCCGGCGCCCGCGGCTCGCCGGCCCAGATGAAGCAGCTGGCCGGCATGCGCGGCCTGATGGCCAAGCCGTCGGGCGAGATCATCGAGCAGCCGATCATCGCCAACTTCAAGGAAGGCTTGTCGGTCCTCGACTACTTCACCTCCACCCACGGCGCCCGCAAGGGGCTGGCGGACACCGCGCTGAAGACCGCCAACTCCGGCTACCTGACCCGCAGACTGGTGGACGTGGCGCAGGACTGCATCATCGTGGAGGAGGATTGCGGTGCCGAGCGCGGGCTCACCGTGCGCGCTGTGATGGATGGCGGCGAGGTGGTGTCCTCGCTGTCGGAGCGCATCCTGGGCCGCACTACGGCCAACGATGTGCTGAGTCCGGCCGATGGTAGCGTGGTGCTGCCGCGCAACACGCTGATCGGCGAGGCGGAGGCCGAGCGGGTCGAGAACGCCGGCGTCGAGAGCATGCTGATCCGCTCGGTGCTGACCTGCGACAGCCGGGTTGGCGTGTGCGGGCTGTGCTACGGGCGCGACCTTGCCCGCGGCACCCCGGTCAACATCGGCGAGGCGGTCGGCGTGATCGCGGCGCAGTCGATCGGCGAGCCGGGCACGCAGCTCACCATGCGCACCTTCCACATCGGCGGTGCCGCGCAGCGCGGCGCCGAGCAGTCGATGGTGGAGGCGTCGCACGACGGCGTGGTCAGCGTGAAGAACCGCAACGTGGTTCAGAACAGCCAGGGCGTGCCGGTGGTGATGTCGCGCAACTGCGAGATCTTACTGGCCGACGAGAAGGGGGCCGAGCGCGCCCGCTTCCGCGTGCCGTACGGCGCGCGCCTGCTGGTCGACGAGGGGGCGGTGGTCACCCGCCAGCAGCGGCTGGCGGAGTGGGACCCGTATACCCTGCCGATCATCACCGAGCGCGCCGGCACGGTGGAGTACCTCGACCTGATCGACAGCATCACGCTGGTCGAGCGCATGGACGAGGTCACCGGGCTCACCTCCAAGGTGGTGGTGGACTACAAGCAGGCCTCCAAGGGCATCGACCTCAGGCCTCGCCTGCAGCTCAAGGACGAGAAGGGCGAGGTGCTCAAGCTCGGCAACGGCGGCGAGGCGCGCTACTTCCTGTCGCCGGATTCGATCCTGTCGGTCGAGAACGGGGCGGTGGTGCATGCCGGCGACGTGCTGGCGCGCATCCCGCGCGAGGGCTCCAAGACGCGCGACATCACCGGCGGCCTGCCGCGGGTGGCGGAGCTGTTCGAGGCGCGGCGGCCCAAGGACCACGCGATCATCGCCGAGACCGACGGGCGGGTGGAGTTCGGCAAGGACTACAAGGCCAAGCGCCGCGTCATCGTGAAGAACGACGAGACGCAGGAGGAGACCGACTACCTGATCCCCAAGGGCAAGCACGTGTCGGTGCAGGAGGGCGACTTCGTGCGCCGCGGCGATCCGCTGGTGGACGGGCCCCGCGTGCCGCACGACATCCTGAAGGTGCTGGGCGTCGAGGCGCTGTCCGACTACCTAGTCAACGAGATCCAGGACGTCTACCGGCTGCAGGGCGTGAAGATCAACGACAAGCATATCGAGGTAATCGTCCGCCAGATGCTGCAGAAGGTGGAGGTGCTGGAGCCCGGAGACACCACCTACCTGGTCGGCGAGACCGTGGACCGCATCGAGTTCGAGGGCGAGAACGAGAAGCGGCTCCGGGACAACGAGCGGGTAGCGGTGGCGATGCCGGTGCTGCAGGGCATCACCAAGGCCTCGCTGCAGACGCACTCGTTCATCTCGGCGGCATCGTTCCAGGAGACCACGCGCGTGC
>CAXUBN010000390.1:0-2530 GCA_964249255.1 uncultured Acetobacteraceae bacterium
CCGATCGACATCCTGGTCAACAACGCCGGCATCCAGCACACGGCCCCCATCGCCGAGTTCCCCGACGAGCGCTGGGACGCGGTGATCGCCATCAACCTGTCGGCCGCGTTCCACGCCATCAAGGCGCTGACGCCCGCCATGCGCGGCAACGGCTGGGGCCGGGTGATCAACGTGGCCTCGGCGCACGGGCTGGTCGGCAGCGCGCAGAAGGCGGCCTACGTGGCCGCCAAGCACGGGCTGATCGGCCTGACCAAGGTGGCCGCGATCGAGCTGGCCGACGCCGGCGTCACCGTGAACGCGATCTGCCCGGGCTGGGTGCTGACCCCGCTGGTCGAGGCGCAGATCGAGAACCGCGCCCGCGCCAGCGACCGCACCGTGCGCGAGGAGCAGGTGGCGCTGCTGCGCGAGAAGCAGCCGATGGCCGCCTTCACCACGCCCGAGCAGATCGGCGCCATGGCGGTCTACCTGTGCTCGGACGCCGCCTCCACCGTGACCGGCGTGCCGTTGTCGATCGACGGGGGCTGGACCGCCCAGTGAAGGGCCTAGTGAGGGGCCCAGTGGAGGGTCCAGCGAATGGCCTGACGAGCGGCGTGCTGGCCGACGCCGCCGCGCCGGGAGAGCTCGGGTTCGACCCTGCCCGGCTGGGACGGCTCGACGACTACATGGCGGGCCTGGTCGCGAACAACCGCGTCGCCGGCTCCGCCTACCTGCTGGCCCGGCACGGCCGGGTGGTCGCGTGCCGGGCGCATGGCCGGCCCAGCCTGGAGCACGACGCGGCGCTGTCGCCGGACGCGATCTTCCGCATCTACTCGATGACCAAGCCGGTGGTCGCCGCCGCCCTGATGATCCTGTTCGAGGAAGGGCGCTGGCAGCTCGACGACCCGGTGACGCGGATCATCCCCGAGTTCCGCCGCCTGCGGGTGATGCGCGAGCCCGGACCGGATGGCCAGGCCGCGACCGAGGAGCTCGCGCGGCCGATGACCATGCGGCACCTGCTGAGCCACACCGCGGGCCTGGGCTACGGCATCTTCGCCGCCCACCCGGTCGACCGGCTGTTCCGCGAGCACCGGGTGATGCTGTCGCGCACGTCGCAGCAGCTGATCGAGCGCACCGCCGCGGTGCCGCTGATGTTCCAGCCCGGCACCGGATGGTCCTACTCCAGCGCCGCCGACATCCAGGGCTGCGTGGTGGAGCGGCTGTCCGGCACCACGCTGGGGGCGTTCCTGCAGGCACGCATCTTCGAGCCGCTCGGCATGGCGGACACCGGCTTCTTCCTGCCGCCGGACAAGCTCGGCCGGCTCGTGCGCCCCTATGTCGGCGACGCGGACGGGTGGCTGGTGGAGGCCACCGCGCTGTTCGACATGCCGATCAAGGACGCCGCGGTGCCGCCCACGTTCGAGTCCGGCGGCGGCGGCCTGCTGTCCAGCGCGCGCGACTACGCCCGGTTCTGCCAGATGCTGCTGGATGGTGGCGTGCTGGGGGAGGCGCGCATCCTGTCGCCGGCGGCGATCGAGCTGATGGCGACCGACATGCTGCCGCAGTGCGTGCGCGACCATCCCCACCCCGACCAGCTGGTCGCGTTCAGCGACGCGCTGGGCTTCGGGCTCGGCCTGATGGTGGAGCACGACCCGCGGCGCAACGGTTCGCTGGTGGGACCCGGCACGCTGAGCTGGGGCGGGGCCGGCGGCACCTGGTTCTGGGTCGATCCCGCCCGCGACGTGCTGTTCGTCGGCATGACGCAGCGCCTGATGGACCCGATCAGCAGCGAGTTCCGCATCCGCACCCGCACCCTCACCTACGCGGCGCTGGTCGAGCCCGGCCGGTAGCGCCGCCGCCCTCCATCCGCCGCTCGACGCCGCGCAGCCAGCGCAGCAGCGGCCGCCACAGCAGGACGGGCGCCCGCGGCCCGGCGACGATGCCGACATGCCCGCCGGGCAGGTCCAGCACCCGAGCGTGCGGCATCGCGGCGCGCAGCGCCAAGGCGCTGGCGGGCGGCACGATGCGGTCGTGCCGCGGCACCGCCAGCAGCGTCGGCACGGTCACCGTGCTGGGATCCACGACCGTGCCGGCCACCCGCCAGGTCCCCCGTGCCGGTCCGTTCGCACCGTACCAGCCGCGCAGGCAGTCTCGTGCCACCGGGGCGGCCAGCGGCACGCCGTCGTTCAGCCAGTCCTCGATCGCCACGAACAGGTGCGCGGCCTCGCCATCCTGGTCCAGGGCGCCGAAGCGGCGGAACTTGGCCGCGACTGCCGCCGGGTCGAGGCCGGTGAAGGCGGACTGGATCGCATCCACCGGCACCGTGCCGCTCGGCGCCGCCATCGCGTCGAGCCGTTCCAGCCGTGCCGCCGCCGCCGACCACTCGCTACCCCCGTTGCCGCCGTGGAAGTCCCACGGCGTCGCGATCAGGCACAGGGCCGCCACCCGTTCCGGCCGTCGCTGCGCCGCCGCGAGCGCCAGCAGCCCACCCATGCAGTAGCCGGCCAGCACGATCCGGCCGCGCCGGTCCGAGGCCGCCGCCGCCGCCATCGCC
>CAXUBN010000391.1:0-2509 GCA_964249255.1 uncultured Acetobacteraceae bacterium
GCCGGGCTTCACGCCCCAGCGGTGCAGGAAGGCGCGGGCCGCGTCCGCCAGCAACCGTCCGACGCGCAGGGACACCCGCCCATGCGTGTCGAGCACCAGGGAGAACAGGCGGTCCGGGGTCAGCGTGCTGGCGTTGTCGCGGGCGAGACGGGTCAGCGCAGAGACCATGGGGGCGGCGCCCACCGTGGTGCGGGCGAAGGCGTCGGCCTGGAACTCGTGGCGGCGCGAGACGGCGTTGCCGGCGAGGGCCAGCAGCGGCGACAGCGTGGAGGCGACGATGCCGGCCAGCAGCAGGCCCAGCGCCGGGTCGGGATGGCGGATGCCGAAGCCGGGCAGCAGCCAGGGCTGCCGCGCCAGCCAGCCCACCGCGGCCAGGGTCAGGAACAGGGTGACGATGCCGCGCAACATGCCGGTCAGGACATGGCGGTGCCGGAAGTGGCCGAGCTCGTGGGCGATCACCGCCTCGATCTCGGCGGGCGGATGGCCGTCCAGGAGGGTGTCGAACAGGACGATGCGCTTGGTCGGGCCGAAGCCGATGAAGAACGCATTGCCGCGGCTGGAGCGCCGGGACGCGTCCATCTCGAACAGGCCGCCGGAGCGGAAGCCGGTGCGCGCCAGCAGCGCCTCCACCGGGCCGGCGATCTCGGCCCGCAAGGGTGTGAAGCGGTTGAACAGCGGCGCCACCAGCCGGACGTAGACCGTGGGGGCGACCAGCATCGCCGCGGTCAGCACGGCCCAGGCCAGCAGCCACCACGGGCCCGGCAGGGCGCGCATCGCCCACAGGATGCCGGCCAGGATCGGGCCGCCGATCGCGGCGGCGAGGAGCGTCGAGAGCAGGGTGTCGCGGAGGAACAGCGCCGCGGTCCTGCGGTTGAAGCCGAAACGCTGCTCCAGCACCAGGTCGCGCCAGGCGCGCAGCGGCAGGGCGACGACGGTGGCGGCGAGCCAGAGGACGGCCAGGATCAGGAGGCTGCGGCCGATCGAGGGCGGCAGGATGGCGCCCAGCAGGCGGGAGGCGAGGTCGAGGCCCCAGACGAGGCCGATGGCCAGCACGGCGAGGTCGACTAGGTCCGCCCGTTCGCCGAAGCGCAGCCGGGCCAGGCCGTAGGCGGCGGCCTTGCGGTGGTCGTCCAGGGTCACGCTGGCGGCGAACGCGGCGGGGACGCGGTCGCGGTGGGCGCGGATGGCGGCGGCCTGGCGGCGGGCGAGCCAGAACTCGATGCCGTGCCAGAGGAGGGTCCAGGCGAGGATGGCGGCGAGCAGGATGGGCATAACGGCTCAATACAGGAAGAGAAGGCCAGGGCTCTGCCCTGGACCCGGAAGGGGACGGTCGTCCCCTTCACCCCTTGGGTTCAAGGGGGGGTGGGACGTGGGCTTCGGCCAGGGCGGCGGCCTGGCGCTGCGCCAGGGCGGCGCTGTCGAACTCGGCGATGGTCTCGTGATACAGGCGGTGCCAGTTGAGGTTGGCGCGCAGGCGCAGGAACACGCTGCCCAGGCCGACCGCGGAGCGGTCGATCAGCACGAACTCGCGCGGCAGCCGGACGCCGCCGGTGCGCTGCAGGCCGGCATGCACGCGCTCGGCGATCGCGCGTCCGAACAGGGGGTCGTCGCTTTCCTGGATCGGGCGCACGCGGTCCTGCAGCAGCGGCTCATAGAGGAAGCGAGCCCATTCGGTCAGCACGTCCATGGTCTCGCTGCTGAGGTTGGTGAAGCCCCAGCCCTCGTAGGCCTGGTAGGCCGCCTCCATGTCGTCCCGCTCCACCGCGTGCTGCAGGTCCACCACCCCCTGCACGAACTGCGGCCGGAAGATGCGGATGGCGCCGAAGTCGAGGAGGTTGAGGCCGCGGTCGGGCCGGATCTGGAAGTTGCCGAGGTGCGGATCGCCGTGGATGACGCCGTAGCGGTAGAACGGCAGGTACCATGCGGTGAAGATCGCCCGCGCCACCTCGTTGCGCTGTTCCAGGCTGGGCTCGGTGTCGAGGAAGGCCTGGAACGAGGCGCCGTCGAGCCAGCCCATGCACAGCAGCCGGGTGGTGCACAGCCCGTCGATCGGCTCGGGCACGCTGATCTCCGGACGCTCGGCCAGCATCAGGCGGTAGAGCCGCAGGTGCGCCGCCTCGCGGGTGTAGTCCAGTTCCTCGCGCAGCCGCTCGGCCAGCTCCTTGTAGACCTCGTCCTGCTGGATCGCGTTGTCGATGCGGTGATACAGCGACACCGCCACGCGGAGCTGGCGCAGGTCGGCCTCCACGGTGGAGACCATGTCCGGGTACTGTAGCTTGGCGGCGATCGCGCGGCCGTCCGGCAGGGTGGCGCGGTGCACCTGGCCCAGGCTGGCGGCGGCGGCGGCGTCGCGGCCGAACGAGCCGAACCGGCGCTCCCAGTCCGGCCCGAGCTCGGTGGACATGCGGCGGCGCACGAACGACCAGCCCATCGGCGGCGCGTTGGCCTGCAGCTGCGCCAGCTCGGCCGCATACTCGTCCGGCAGCGCGTTGGGGATGGTGGACAGCAG
>CAXUBN010000392.1:0-2504 GCA_964249255.1 uncultured Acetobacteraceae bacterium
GGCTGGCCCCGACCCGGCCGCGCAGCAGCCGGGTGAAGCGCGCCGGGTCGCGCGCCTGCGAGTCCGCCGCAAGCCGATCCATGGTCTGGGTCCGCGCCGCCTCCAGCCGCCCGGTCCAGTCGGCGGCGCGCACGCCGCGGTCGCCCGACAGGGGTGCCCCGAAGCGGATGAGCAGCTCGGGCCTGCTCTCGTTCCAGAACGCATACTCGAGCGCCATCGGCACCAGCAGCGCATCGGGCACCAGGCTGGCCAGGTGCGCGATGCCGGGACGCAGCCGCACCGGTCGCGCCCGCGGGTCGGTGAAGTCGCCCTCCGCGGTGATCCACATCATGAGCCGTCCGGCCGGCCCGCCCGGATGCGCCAGCACCCGGCGCGACACGGACAGGAAGCGACGGGCACCCGCCGCCGTACGCTTGTCGATGCCGAAGATGCCGAGCCGGCGGAAGAAGCCGTAGCGGCTCAGCGCATCCTCCTCCATCGGACCGAAGCCGGGACGGCCACGGAAGCACAGGCCGGACAGCAGGATGTAGACCGCCGGGTCCCACCAGGACGGATGGTTGCTGTAGACGATCACCGGCCGGTCGGTCGGCAGCGTGGCGGTGTCGAGCCCGGACAGCCGGATCGCGTGGAAGCGCCGTCCGGCCGCCCAGCGCAGGTAGAGGACGAACAGCCGGAACAGCGGCTCCGAGCGGACGCTGACCGGGTCGTCCCCCGTCAGGCGCTCATCCTTGCGTCCGGATCGTTGCGACGCATGTCCCCGTCCAGGCTGTCGGCGGCGATCCACCCCGACATCATCACCATCGGCATGCCGGGCCCGGGATGCGCGGCGCCGCCGGCGAGGTAGAGGCCGGGCAGGTCGCGCGACCGGTTGCCGGGCTTGAAGGCGCCCATGAAGCGGCCGTGGCTGGCCAGCCCGTAGATGGCGCCGTCCAGCACCCGGTAGCGCTCGTGGATGTCGGCCGGCGTCAGGATGCGCTCGACCCGGATGCGGGACTCCAGATCCTTGAGGCCGGCGGTGCGCGCCAGCTTGTCGAGGATCACCCGGCGGTAGGCCGGCAGCATGGCGTTCCAGTCGTGATGCGGCCGCAGGTAGGGCGTGTGCACCAGAACGTAGAGCGCCTCGCCGCCGGGCGGCGCCACGCCCGGTTCGGTGCGCGACGGAGCCGCGACGTAGCAGGTCGGGTCGGGCGCCGGCTCGCCCTTCTTGTAGATGTAGTCGAACTCCTCCTCCGGGTCGCGGGAGAAGACGAAGTCGTGGTGCAGGAGGTGGTCGTAGGCGCGGTCGAGCCCGAGATACATCACCACCCCGGAGCAGGCGGCCTCGCGCTTGCGCCGCTTGGTGAAGCTGCGGTCGGCGGCGCCGCCCACCAGTTCGCGGTAGGTGCGCACGCTGTCCATGTTGGACACCACCGCCGACAACGGCACCGTCTCGCCCGCCTCGGTGACGACGCCGTCGGCCCTGCCGCCCGACTGGGTGATGCGTGCGATCCCGGTGCTCGGCCGGATGTCCACGCCGAGCCGCTCGGCCAGCGCGGTCAGCGCGTCCGGCACCGCGCGGGTGCCGCCCATCGGATACCAGATCCCCTCCTGCACCTGCATGTGCGCGATGCTGCACAGCACCGCCGGCGACAGGTAGGGCGAGGAGCCGACGTACTGGGTAAAATGGTCCAGCATCTGCGACACCCGCTCATCGCCGATGCGCTTCCGGATCTCGCGCGCCACCGTCGAGCCCATGCGCAGGCTCATGACGTCACGCAGCGTGCCCAGGTCCATGTTCTTCTTGAGGTCCATCGTGTCGCCGATGTCCTCGACCGACCGCCAGAAGAAGAACTTCTTGCTGACCTCGTGCAGCTTCTCGCTCATGGCGAGGAAGTCGACGTAGCCCTGCTCGGTGTTTCCCCTGGGGCCGCCCTCCTCCGCTCCCGAGAAGCCGCGCAGGCGCAGCGCCATGCTGGCGATGTCCTCGTCCAGGTCCAGCACCGCGCCGTCCTCGAAGAAGCAGCGCCATTGCGGGTCGAGGCGCCTCAGGTCGAGCCGGTCGCCCATCCGCTCGTCCGCCTCGGCGAAGATCCGTGCCAGCACGGACGGCACCGTCAGGATGGTCGGCCCCATGTCGAACCGGTAGCCGTCCTGCTCGTACAGCGCCGCCTTGCCGCCGAGCCAGTCGTTCTTCTCGAACAGCACCACCTTGTGCCCGCGCGCCGCCAGCGTGCAGGCCGCAGCTAGGCCGCCCAGGCCGGACCCGATAACGCCCACCGGATGGGTCATGCCATGCCTCCCTCGAGGACCGGCTGACGCGGCGCGCCGTCGGTCCCGGTCCATTCCATCTCCGTGCCGACCGCACGCAGGCCGAGATCCTCGGCCAGCAGCCGCGAGCTGATCCGGGCCCCCTCGAAGATCACCGGCAGCCCGCTGCCTGGATGGGTGCCGCCGCCGACCAGGTAGACCCCGTCCAGGTCCTCGAACCGGTTGTGCGGCCGGAACTGCAGCATCTGCGTCAGCGA
>CAXUBN010000393.1:0-2494 GCA_964249255.1 uncultured Acetobacteraceae bacterium
GTGATCGCGTCGAAGTCCGCCACCGTCTCGACCAGCATGCCGGGCTCGGGCTCCAACGCCGCCGCCACGCCCAGCCGCTCGGCGCGGCGTGCCACCTCCTCCAGCCCCGCGCGCAGCCAGCCCAGCGTGTCGGCCCCGCGGAGTCCGGGGGCGGGGATGCCGGCCCAGAACGACATCGCCTCCGCCCCGAGCTCGGCGCCGGCCTGCAGCGCGCGGGTGAGGAACTCGATCCGCCGGGCGCGGCCCTCCGGCGATGCGGTGACCAGGGTGGGCTCGTGCTTGGCGCGCGGGTCGAGCAGGAACCGCGCGCCGGTCTCGATCACCACGCCGAGCCCGCGCCGGGACAGCGCCGACGCGGCACGGCGCAGCGCCGCCGGATAGTCGTCCGCGAACGGGTCGAGCAAGGCCACGTCCAGCGTCAGCGCGATGCCGTCGTAGCCGTTGTCGGCGACGAGCTCGATCGCGTCGTCGAGCCGGTGGTGGGCGCAGCCGTTGGTGTTGAAGGCGTAACGCAGGCTCATGCCGCGTGGCCCTCATGCACCGGCGGCACCAGGCGTGGGCCCAAGGTCTTCACCGGCACCGGCCGGGTGGAGGCGGCGCCGCCCACCATGAGGTCGAGCAGCTCCAGCACGGCCGACCTCGGCACGCCGGTGGCGCACTCGAACGGGGTGAACACGGTGTCGAACTCCAGCGCCGCGAACACCGTCCGATAGCGCCGCGCCTCGTCCGGCGAGAGCGGGATCTGCTTGTGGTAGGCCTTGTGGCAGGACAGTGCCGCGACCTGTCCCGCGGCGTCGAGGTCGAGCTTCAGCGCGTCGCCCACGAACACCGCGCCGCGCGTCGCATCGTGCAGGATCGCATGGCCCTCGTAATGGCCGCCGGTGTGATGCAGCACCAGGCCGGGCCGGATCTCGTGCCGCGCGTCGTAGGGGTGGGTGACGCGGAACGCCTTGGTCCACTGCAGGTCGTCCTTCTGGATCAGCAGGACCGGATCGAAATGGCGCTGCAGCTGCCACAGCGCGCCGTAGCCGTGCGGATGCGAGGCGGCCAGCGTGCCCACGCCGCCCAGCGCCTCGATCGCGCGCAGACTGTCCTCGTCGTAGTACGGCGCCGCCTCGAATGCGACGTTGCCGCACGAGGCGTCCTCCAGCAGCAGCCAGCCATGGCTGTCCAGCCCGAAGCGCGGCGTGCTCCAGAACTCCCACACCCCCGGGATCACCTCGCGCCGGTGGTGCGCCAGCGTCGGCGCCAGGACTGCCGGGGTGCGAAAGTCCCAACCGTCCTCGGGCAGGTCATTGCGCACGTCCGAACAGATCGGACAGGCGGGCGGCACGGCGAAATGGTTCTGCCAATGCCCGCAGTTGCTGCAGGCGAACGGGGACAGCGGCATCTGGTCGGGATCGTCCTTGTTGGCCCGGCTACGGTTGAGTCGGCATATGGGTGTCGGCGATGCGATCGCGCAGTGCCGCCAGCAGTTGCATGGTGTGCAGGTCCCCTGCGGCCTCGTGCCCGAACGGCCGCCGGCCGAGCAGGTGGTCGGCGAATGCCCGGACCTGTTCCGTGAACGGCGACCGCTCGATCCCGTCCACGGCGACCACCCGCTCGCCGGTGGCGTCGTGCAGCCGCATCGTGCCGCCCGGCGTCTGCCCCATGGTGTCGGTGAGCGTCAACTGGCCGCGCTCGCCCACGATCTCCAACCGTCGCCGCGGCAGGAACTCCGGGCAGTTGTAGCTCACGTGCAACGAGAACAGCACGCCGGACCCGGTGCGCCCCACCACCATCGCGCCGTCGTCGATGGCACCCCGCGCGTAATCGTGCAGCCGGTGCTGGCCCAGGATCTCCGCGTGCGCGAGGGGCTCGCCCAGCAGGGTGGCGGCGAGGTCGAGCCCGTGCGGCGCCAGGTCGAAGAACGCGCCGCCGCCGGCCCGCGCCGGATCGATGCGCCAGTTGTCGGGGGACCAGTCCGAGCCCACCCAGCAGGCGTAGACGATGCGCAGCGCCGTGACCCGGCCGATCGCGCCGTCCCGGACCAGTGCCGCCGCCGCGCGGTGCGCCGGATGGAAGCGCTGGTCGAACGCGGTGGCGTAGTGGGTGCCGGCCCGCTCGCACGCCTCCACCATGGCGCGGGCGTCGACGAGCTCCGGCGCCATCGGCTTCTCGCACAGCACCGCCTTTCCCGCCGCCGCGGCCGCCTCGACGATCCCGCGGTGCAGGTGGTTGGGCGTGGCCACGTAGACCGCCTGCAGCCCCGGCGTCTCCAGGAACCGGTCCAGTGCCGTGCTCCGGATCGGTGTGTCGTCGTCATCCTCCGCGATGCGCCGCACCGCCGCCGGATCGACGTCGAACAGCGCCACCAGGCGGCCGTTGCCGCTGTCGCGGATCGCCGGCGCCGCGTAGTCGCGCGCCACCCAGCCGCACCCGGCGATGCCCCAGCCCACCGTTCCCACGGCGCTCACCATCGCGGCGGCAGCCGGACATGGGTGCGGCTGGGTGG